>NZ_LGQY01000053.1:0-43305 GCF_003116065.1 Azospirillum sp. TSO5
GAGATCGACGGCGGTCTGGAGACGGTCGAGCTGAAGCTGCCGGCGGTGGTCACCGCCGACCTGCGCCTGAACGAGCCGCGCTACGCCTCGCTGCCCAACATCATGAAGGCGAAGAAGAAGCCGCTGGAGACCATCGCCCCGGATGCGCTGGGCGTCGATGTCGCTCCGCGCCTGACCACGCTGAAGGTCACCGAGCCGGCGAAGCGTCAGGCCGGCATCAAGGTGCCGGACGTCGCCACGCTGGTCGACAAGCTCAAGAACGATGCGCGCGTGATCTGAGGGGGATGAACTGACCATGGCCAACATTCTCGTCATCGCGGAACACGACGGCGCCTCGCTGAAGCCCGCCACGCTGAACGCCGTCACCGCCGCCACCAAGATCGGTGGCGACATCCATGTCCTGGTCGCCGGCAAGGGCGCGCAGGCCGCCGCCGATGCCGCCGCGAAGGTGGCCGGCGTCGCCAAGGTGCTGCTGGCCGACGATGCCGCTTACGAGCATCAGCTGCCGGAAGACGTCGCTCCGCTGGTGGTTTCCATCGCCAAGGGCGGCTACGGCCACGTGCTGGCCGGCGCCACTTCGGTGGGCAAGAACCTGCTGCCGCGCGTCGCTGCCCTGCTGGACGTCGCCGCCATTTCCGACATCACCGGCGTGGTGTCGGCCGACACCTTCGAGCGGCCGATCTATGCCGGCAACGCGATTGCCACCGTGCAGTCGGCCGATGCGGTGAAGGTCGTCACCGTCCGCACCACCGCCTTCGAGACCGCCGCCGCCGAAGGCGGTTCGGCCTCGGTCGAGCCGGTGTCGGGCGCCGGTGCGGCCGGCCTGTCGAGCTTCGTCTCGGCCGAGCTGACCAAGTCGGAGCGTCCGGAGCTGACCGCCGCCCGCGTGGTGGTGTCGGGTGGCCGCGGCATGCAGTCGGGCGACAATTTCCCGATGCTGGAGGCCCTGGCCGACAAGCTGGGTGCCGCGGTGGGTGCGTCGCGCGCCGCCGTGGACGCGGGTTTCGTGCCGAATGACTACCAAGTCGGGCAAACCGGCAAGATCGTGGCGCCGGAGCTGTACATCGCCGTCGGCATTTCGGGTGCGATCCAGCACCTCGCCGGCATGAAGGACAGCAAGGTCATCGTCGCGATCAACAAGGATGAGGAAGCGCCCATCTTCCAGGTCGCCGATTACGGCCTCGTCGCGGACCTGTTCAAGGCCGTGCCGGAGCTGACGGAAAAGCTTGGATAAGGCGCGCTGATCCGGACCGCCGCGGCGGTCACCGGCATGACCCGGTGCCCGCCGCGGTGGACCATTTTACCCACATCCTTCGCGGGACAGCCTCCATGACCACGATCAAGAAGATTGGCATCATCGGCGCCGGCCAGATGGGCAGCGGTATTGCCCAGGTCTGCGCCCAGGCCGGCTATGATGTCGTCCTGTCCGACATCAGCGACGCGGTCCTGGAAAAGGCGCTCGCCAACATCGGCCGGAATTACGACCGGCAGATCCAGAAGGGCAAGATGGAGGAGCAGGCGAAGACCGCCGCCCTCGGCCGGATCGTGACCGGCACCGACCTGTCTGTGTTCGGCGAATCCGATCTGGTGATCGAAGCCGCGACCGAGAACGAGGCGCTGAAGCGCGACCTGCTGAAGAAGCTGGTCCCGCACCTGAAGCCGGAGGCGCTGATCGCGACGAACACCTCGTCGATCTCGATCACCCGTCTGGCGGCGGCGACCGACCGTCCGGCCAAGTTCATGGGCATGCACTTCATGAACCCGGTGCCGGTGATGCAGCTGGTCGAGCTGATCCGCGGCATCGCGACCGACGAGCCGACCTTCAACGCCATCAAGGAACTGACGCTCGCCATCGGCAAGACCGCCGCGGTGGCCGAGGATTTCCCGGCCTTCATCGTCAACCGCATCCTGCTGCCGATGATCAACGAAGCCGTCTACACCCTCTATGAGGGCGTCGGCGGCGTCGAGGCCATCGACACCGCGCTGAAGCTGGGCGCCAACCACCCGATGGGTCCGCTGGAGCTGGCCGACTTCATCGGCCTGGACACCTGTCTGGCGGTGATGCAGGTGCTGTATGAAGGGCTGGCCGACAGCAAGTACCGCCCCTGCCCGCTGCTGGTGAAGTATGTCGAGGCCGGCTGGATCGGCAAGAAGTACGGCCGCGGATTCTACGACTACTCGCAGACGCCGCCGGTGCCGACGCGCTGAGGATTGTGTGGGGAAAAAGCCCGCCCTGGGGAACCGGGGCGGGCTTTTTTGTTGGCTTTGTTGGGGAGGGGATGGCTGGCGAATGCCCCCTCCCTAACCCTCCCCCGCTATCGCGGGAGAGGGAACTCCGCCGCTTCGGGACTGACTCCCTCTCCCACCAAAGGTGGGGGAGGGTTGGGGAGGGGGCAAAGCACCTTCCCTCCCCAACCCCCTCACTTCGGCAGCGCATAGGCGATCACCGAATCGCCCGCCTTGGTCCCGAGCGAGCCGTGCCCGCCGGCCACCACCAGCACATATTGCCGGCCGTCCTCGCCCTGGTAGGTCATCGGCGTGGCCTGACCGCCGGCCGGAAGGCGGCTTTCCCACAGCTGCTTGCCGGTGGAGACATCGTAGGCCCGGACATAATAGTCGATGGTGCCGGACAGGAAGGCCACGCCACCCGCGGTCATGATCGGGCCGCCCAGGTTGGGCACGCCCATGCGGAAGGGCAGCGGCACCGGCGCGGCGTCGCGGGTGGTGCCGTTCTTGTGCTTCCAGACGACCTTGCCGGTCGTCAGGTCGGCCGCGGCGACATAGCCCCAGGGCGGCGCCTGACAGGGCAAGCCCAGAACCGAGACGAAGGGGGCGAGCTTCACCGCATAGGGCGCGCCGAAATTCTCGTTCAGCGCCGGCAGGCTGAATTTCGGCCGTTCGCCGCCCTGGACATACAGATCCGTGTCGTTCTTGCGCGGCACCAGCTGCGAAACGAAGGCGAGATAGGCCGGCGTGGTGAAGGCGATCTGGCGCTTGGGATCGACGGCGACGCTGCCCCAGTTGAACACGCCGAAATTGCCGGGATAGATCAGCGAGCCCTGCAGCGACGGCGGGGTGAAGCGGCCGTCATAGCGCAGGCGCTTCAGCGCGATGCGGCAGGCGAGCTGGTCGAACATCGTCGCCCCCCACATGTCCGCCCCGGTCAGCGGCGGCGGGTCGTAGGACAGGGCGGAGACCGGCTGGGTCGGGGCGCTGTGATCGCCCTCGGCGGCACCCTGCGGCGCCGGCTTCTCGGTCACCGGCAGGATCGGCTTGCCGGTGCGGCGGTCCAGCACGAACAGCTCGCCCTGCTTGGTCGGCTGCACCAGGGCCGGAACGGTCTGCCCGTCGACGGTCAGGTCGATCAGGCTGGGCTGCGCCGGCACGTCATAGTCCCACAGATCGTGATGCACGGTCTGGAAGACCCAGCGCACCTGCCCCGTCGCCAGATCGAGCGCCACCACGGAGGAGGAGAAGCGCTCCACCGCCGGGCTGCGGTTGCCGCCGAACTGGTCGGGCGGCTGGTTGCCCAGCGGCACATAGACCATGCCCAGCGCCTCGTCGACGCTGGAGATCGACCAGCTGTTGGGCGAGTTGACGGTGTAGGTCTGGCCGTCGGGGATCGGCGCGGTCTGGTCCGGTTTCGCCGAATCCCAGTTCCACACCAGATGGCCGTCATTGACGTCGAAGGCGCGGATCACGCCCGACTGCTCGTGGACCGACACATTGTCCAGCACCGTGCCGCCAACGATGACGAGGTTGGCCGTCACCACCGGCGGGGAGGTCGAATAATAGGCGCCCGGCTGGACGTTCGGCATTTTGGCCCACAGGTTGATCTGGCCATCCTGGCCGAAGCCGGTGCAGATCGACCCGTCTTCCGGGTTCAGCGCGACCAGACGGCCATCGGCGGTCGGCATGAACAGCTTGGCGGCACAGGCGCCGCCGGCAACGGGAGCGGAGGCGGCGGTCTGCTGGGCCGCCTGTTGGGCCGCCTGCTGAGCCGGATGATAGGACAGGCCGCGGCAGGTCAGGTGCTGCAGCGCCAGCTGTTTCTGGTCGATCTTCAGGTCGCGGCGCCAGACCTCCTTGCCGGTGGTGGCGTCCAGCGCGATCACATGCTGGTGCGGCGAGCACAGGAACAGGCGGTTGCCGATCTTCAGCGGCGTCACCTCGAAGGTGGTTTCCTTGGGATCGCCGGGCTGGCCGCGCAGGTCGCCGGTCTCATAGGTCCAGGCGACCTGGAGCTTGTCGGCATTCTCCGGCGTGATGCCGGTCAGCGGCGAATAGCGCTGGCCGTAGCCGGTCCGGCCATAGGCCTGCCACTCCCCGTCCGGGATCGCAGGGCCGGAGCCGGTGCCTGCATCCGAGGCTGAAGCGGTCTGCTGCCGCGGCGGAACGGTTCCGTCGATGCGGTGCGGGTCGGTGAACCAGGAGACGACGCCGACCAGCAGCACGATCACCAGCGAGGCGGTCAGCGGGATGCCGGTGCCGCGGAAGGCGCCGACGGGATAGGCGCCCGGCGCCCGTTCGCCGGCCATCGGTTCACGCTCGCCCAGGCGGCGGGTGACCCAGGGCAGCAAAAGCAGGAAGCCGATCACCGCGACCACGTCGCCGCGCGCCGACAGCGGCCACCAATCCAGCCCGACCTCCCACAGTGCCCAGATCAGCGTGCCGATCACCAGCAGCGCATAGATCGACAGCGCCGTCGGCGAGCGCTTCGCCAACAGCGCAGCGCTCGCCAGGAACAGCAGCCCTGCGATGGCGTAGTACCAGGACCCGCCCAGCAGGATCAGCCACAGCCCGCCGCCCAGCGCGCCGAGCCCAAGCAACGCCAACAGGATGACCATCGCCCAGAGGGCGACGCTTCGTTTTGAATGTGTCATGGCACGTCCTCAGCCAAAGCCCTTTTCGAACCCAACTCCCGACCGTTGAGTTGGTTGCGGCTTTTTTGAGCGGTAGCCGTCATGCGCGGCGCGCTGCCGTCTTCCGGCAAGGTTTTGGAACGGTGCGGGGCCACATGTGTTGAACGGCCAATGATCCCGGAAACCGCAGGACGGAGACCGCCATGCACCGCCATCCCTGGAGCGAAGAGTTCGTCAAGATGAGCCCGCAGGCCCGCTATCGCGGCGTCGGTCCGCGCAACTACCGCCGCTCCGACGAACGCATCCTGGAGGACATCAACGAACGCCTGACCGACGACCACCACATCGACGCCTCGGACATCGGCGTGAAGGTGGAGGGCGGCGAGGTGACGTTGTCCGGCACCGTGGAGGACCGCGCCGCCCGCCGCCGGGCGGAGGACATCGCCGAAAGCGTGTCGGGCGTCGGCCATGTGCAGAACGACCTGCGGGTCGCCGGCCGCACTGCGCCGGGGCAGACGACCACCGTCGGGATGGCCACGGTCGGAATGGGCGAGCGGGTGGAGCCGGCAGCCCCGCAGGGCGAGGGCAGCGTGACCGGTCCCGGCGCCCCGGCGCGGGACGCCATGGTGGCCGCGCTCGACAACAGCTCCATGGTGCTGGGCAAGCAGCCGCTGCCGGAGGACGACACCCTGCGGCGTAGTGACGCCATGGCAGGCAGCGAGAGGCGCGACCGTCGCTGACTCAATGGCTTGGGAGGGGCGCCCGCCCCTCCTGCACCGGAAGCGCTGCTGCCCTGCGCGGAGGACCGGAAGGCCGGAGGGGATACTTAACCGTTGGTTAACCGGCTGGGACCATTGTCCCGCGGCCAATCGAGTATCCCCTCTCAAGCCTTCTGGAACAGAGCAGCTGCCATCATGGGCAACAAGACCATCAAGCTTTCCGACAAGTCCGGCTACCGCGACGTCGCGCTGGACCAACTGCCGCGCAATGTCCGCGCCGCGGTGACCGACCTGTCGACCAAGAACCCGGTCGCCGACATCATCGTCGACCAGTCCGGCATGCTGTACCGCATCCACCTGTCGGCCCCGGCCAACATGTATGTGGACGTGCTGGCCGTCGCCTGACGCGACGCCTCGGTTTTTTCAGCGTTCGGAAGGGCGGCCTGCAGCTATTGCAGCCGCCCTTCGTCGTTCCGGCCCTCCAGCCTTGCCAGCGCGCCGTTCAGCAGCCGGGGCGGCAGCATCGCCACCGCCCCCTCCCGCACCGCCCGCACATCCTCAAGGTCGAGGCCGGTCGCGACGGCCAGCTGGCGGTCGTCCAGCCCGCGGTCTTCCGCCAGAATCATGATCCATCCCGCCAGCGTGCGGGCCTGGGCCAGTTCGGTGCGGTTGTTGAACCAAAGGCCGCCACCCTGCCCACCTAGCGGGCGGCCAATCGGCGTTGCGTTTTCGAAAGGCATGTCGGGATCGAACGACGTCATGGACGCACCTCCCCTCAGCAGTTTCTTTCGCACTCGCAGCAAAATCACAGGCTTATCGGCAGATTTTGTTCCGCTTCATTTATGAAGTCTGCCACCGGCCTTCCAGAGGGTGGTAGGCAATATTCGGCACCCCCAACGATCTTTCTCCTGTCTTTTTGCGCTGCGGCATGATCGGAAGGCGCTGGACCCCCCCTTTCCGGGATTCTTTGAAACTGTCTTCACCGGCCGGGGGCTAGGGCGGAGCGGTGGCTTCGGCGTATAACCGGGGGCATCGTCCTGTTTCCCCAGCGCAGTCCGGACCCGCCGATGCCCGAATCCCCGCTCTCTGGACCGGCCCTTCTCGACCGCATCGACGCGCTGGCGGCGATCAGCGCCGAGGATGACCGGCTGTCGCGCCTTTACCTGACGCCGGAACACCGCCGCGCCAACGACCTCGTCGCCGGCTGGATGCGCGAGGCGGGGATGAGCGTGCGCGAGGATGCGGTCGGCAACGTCATCGGCCGCTACGAGGGCGATCAGCCGGGACTGCCGGCCCTGCTGATCGGCTCCCACCTCGACACCGTGCGCGATGCCGGGCGCTATGACGGCATGCTGGGGGTGCTGAGCGGCATCGCCGTGATCGCCGACCTGAACGCCCGCCGTCGGCGCCTGCCCTTCGCCATCGAGGTGATCGGTTTCGGCGACGAGGAGGGCACGCGCTTCCAATCGACCCTGATCGGCAGCCGCGCCATCGCCGGCACCTTCGACCCGGTGGTGCTGGAGACGCGCGACGCCGCCGGCACGCGGCTGGCCGACGCGATGACCGCCTTCGGGCTCGAACCCGCCGCCTGGGCCAGCGCGGCCTACGAGCCGCACGCCGTGCTGGCCTATGTGGAACTGCACATCGAACAGGGGCCGGTGCTGGAGGCGCTGGGCCGGCCGGTCGGAATCGTCACCGCCATCGCCGGCGCCACCCGGCTGGCGGTCACGGTAGAGGGGATGGCCGGCCATGCCGGCACCGTGCCGATGACCCTGCGCCGCGACGCGCTGGCAGCATCCGCCGAGATGATCCTGGCGGTGGAACAGCTCTGCTCCGGGCAGGAGCGGCTGGTCGGCACCGTCGGCCGGATCGAGGCGTCGCCCGGCGCCACCAACGTCATCCCCGGCAAGATCCGCTTCACCATCGACCTGCGCGCCGACCGCGATGGGCTGCGGCTGGAGCGGGTCGGGGCCGCCTGCGCCAAACTGGAGGCCATCGCCGACGCCCGCGGCGTCGCCATCGGCTTCGAGACGCTGCATGAAAGCCCGGCGGTGGCCTGCCACCCGGCGCTGATGGCACAGTTCACCGATGCCGCGGCGGCTGAGGGGCTGGACGCGCCGGAACTGCCGAGCGGCGCCGGCCATGACGCCATGGCGATGGCGGCGCTGACCGACATCGCCATGCTGTTCGTGCGCTGTGAACGCGGCATCTCGCACAACCCGGCCGAACGCATCACCGCCGCCGACGCCGAGGCCGGCGTCCGCGTGCTCGCCCGCTTCGTCGACCATTTCCAGCCCGCAACCTCCCCCTCCATCCCGTGACGGACCGCCTGCCATGACCGACCTGTCCCCCTCCCTCGCCGCCACACTGGATGAGGCGGTGAATGCCCGCTTCGACGACGAGGTCCGTTTCCTGGCGGAGCTGGTGAAGGTGCCGTCCGACAATCCCCCCGGCGACTGCGCCCCCCATGCCGTCCGCGCCGCCGAACTGCTGGAGGCGATGGGCTTCACGGTGGAACGCCACCCGGTGCCGGCCGAGCTGGTGCGGGCCAACGGCATGATCAGCGCCACCAATCTGGTGATCCGCCACCGCTTCGGCGATGGACCGACCGTGGCTCTGAACGCCCATGGCGACGTGGTGCCGCCGGGCGAGGGCTGGTCGAGCGATCCCTATGGCGCCGAGATCCGCGACGGCGTGATGTATGGCCGCGGCGTGGCGGTGTCGAAGTCGGATTTCGCCACCTACGCCTTTGCGCTGCGGGCGCTGATGGCCTCAGAGGCGCCGCTGAAGGGCACGGTCGAGCTGCACCTGACCTATGACGAGGAGGCCGGCGGCGAGATCGGGCCGAAATGGCTGCTCGACCAGGGGATTTCCAAGCCGGACTATGCGGTGTCGGCCAGCTTTGCCTATTCGGTGGTGACCGGGCACAATGGCTGCCTGCATCTGGAGGTGCAGGTCGACGGCAAGTCCGCCCATGCCGCCCGCCCCGACACCGGCCATGACGCGCTGGAGGCGGCGACCGGCATCCTGACCGCGCTCTACGCCCACCGGCCGGAGCTGGCGACGCGCCGCTCAAACGTCACCGGCATCACCTGCCCGTCACTGACCGTCGGGCTGATCCAGGGCGGCATCAACACCAACGTGGTGCCCGACCGCGTCACCTTCCGCCTCGACCGCCGCATGATCCCGGAGGAAAACCCGGCGGAGGTGGAGGCCGAACTGCGCGGCCTGATCGAGCGCGCCGCGTCGGACCGCGAAGGCATTCGCGTCGGCATCCGCCGCATCCTGCTCGCCCGCCCTTTCCGCTCGGTCGGCGACGCGCCGCGGCTGGCGGCGCTGTTCGCGGCCCAGGCGCAGGAGGTGCTGGGCGTGCCGGTCGGCCGGAACGGCATCCCGCTCTACACCGACGCCCGCCACTATTCGGAGGCCGGCATCCCCACCATCCTCTACGGCGCCGGCCCGCGCGACCTGCTGGAGGCCAACGGCCACCGCGCCGACGAGAAGCTGGTGCTGGAAGACCTGCGCCGGGCGACCCAGGTGGTGGCGCGCTCGCTGGCGGAGCTGCTGGGGTGATGGAAGCCCCGCAGTGGGATCGGAGCCAAACAGCCGGGAGTCGAGGAGATGGAATTTCGCGGGAATCAGCATTGCTGTCGGAAGCAATCCGCTACTCAGCAGCTTTACTCCCCCGGCACCAAGGCAGACTCCCGCTGTCCAGGGGTTGGGCGAGAGCGCATCACACCAGGCAAGATGCTGTGATGCCGTACCCAGTCAGCCGTATGGCTGCATCGGAAGGAAATGAGCCGAATGATTATTGTATGCAGATATGACAAGTCTTCCTTGAAGATTGGCTCATAGTGAGCCACTCGGTTCCGCAACCATCGGATCCGGTTCACCAAGTCAGCGACATCGCCACGCCGCGTGCCGGCAGGAAGCAGAGGGAAGGTCGCATGCAGCCCGGTTTGCCAGATCGGGCGATCATATTGCCCCTTGAACAGTGACGCCCAAAAGTCGAACGACAAACCGGCCACGATGCGACCCGTCACTGGGGTATATTTTGCCTTGACAATACGTCCCCTCACACGATCTAAGTTCGCGCCGCTCTCTTCGCCAAGCACCGAACGGAATCGTTCACTCGTCGGCCACTCTGCACCGTATAAATAACAAAGACGTTCATTCACAGAGTTGCGCAATGTTACTTCCGCCGTTTGAAGTGGCAGATGTAGCGCCTCAGATAATCTCGAATTCCAGACATATAGCTGTATGGCATACCGTTTGTCGAAGCCGGCGGGTTTTAGATAAGTCGCAAACCGATCGCTGGATATCGTCGCTTCCAGTGCATCAACCACATTATCTTTGTAATCAAAAATGAGTTGACTTTCTTCCACCTGAACACCATTGTTTTCCTGTAAGTCGTGAAGCCCCTCTGCCGCAAGGTACGCGCCCACGACACAGATAGAGCCCCAGGACAGGCGTGCCGCGCCTCTCCTGGGGTTTCGCTTTTTCGGCCTGGGCAGAATATCCTACAATCGCGATGACAGCCAGTGGCGGCAAGCGATCAACCCTTGAGATGTATTGGCTCGCTGCAAATCTGATTTATCGCATCATATCGTCCCGCCCTACCCCACCCGCTCGCCGGACGGCAGGCCCCCCGATGGCAGGCCGAGGCTCCAGCCGGTGAGGCCGCAGGCGGCGGGATCTGAGTGGGCGGCGGTTTCCAGGCAGGTCAGATGGCGGTCGATCAGGCGGTCCAGCCGGTCGCGCGCCTCCCACACCGTCAGGCTGTGGTCGGAGCGGTCGAGATAGACCACCTCGATGCCGGGCAGGCCGTCCAGGGCGCGGCCGCCCTCGCCCAGATGCAGGTAGAATTCGGCCAGCGTCATGTCGTCGCTGCTGTAGACCACCAGCACCCGCCGGCCTTCCGCTGACAGGCGGCGGAACATGCGCAGGGCATGGCGGGTCAGGCCGGTGCGGAGAAGCATCTTGCGGACGAAGCGGCCGGTCAGACGCTTGGCCAGCCCGACGGTGCGGGCGGGCTTGCGGATGCTGGCACGCAGGCGGGCCGGCTTCAGCGCCTCCAGCAGATATTCCTTGGTGGAGCGGAAGGGGACAGACCGCATCAGATCGAGCACGGCGATGCCGCCGCCCAGCTCGAACCGGCCGGGATTCAGCACGATCTGCCCGACCACGCGGTCGTCGCCCAGGCCGGCATGCAGGGCGGGCGTGCCGCCGGCGCACAGGCCGATGACGACGACGCGCTCGTGCCCCTGCTGCTCCAGCCAGTTCAGCGCGGCGCGGACGTCGGTGATCACCTCCTTGTTGTAGAGCAGATTGTCCGGGAAGCCGGGCCGGTCGGGGCTGTCGCCGATGCCGGCCGCGTCGATCCTGAGCGAGGCATAGCCGCGCGCCGCCAGCCGCCGCGCCTGGACCACGGTGGCGCGGCCGGAGCCGACATGGTGGGTGGCGCCGCTGTTCAGGAACAGGATGGCGGGCCGGTTGCCGGCGGGATCGGCCAGGACCGGGGTGCAATAGATGCCGAAAAGCTCCGGCGCCGACCCGAAGAAGACCGGACGTTCGACCGCCGTCGGCATCATCAGGCCGGCCGGGCGGTCCGGCGGCGGGGTGGCGCCGCTGGCGATCGGGCCGGCGGCGATCCAGCGCAGGACCGGCTCCAGCACCGCAGCGGCCTGGGCGCCCTGGGGCTGCTGGACCAGTTCCATCACGCCGCTGACGGCCATCGGCTCCGCCACCGCACCCATGGTGCGCCAGCGGGTGGCGAGCTTCACCGGCGTCTTGCCCTCCGGACGGTCGGCGATCAGGATGCGCGGGGCGGGCAGCGCCGGCCGGTCGAACGGGTTGAGCGCGCCCAGCGCCAGCGCCGTTTCGGGCGTCACCGGCATGCCGATCACGTTCAGCCAGGAGGCGCGTTCCGGCGGCTCCGGATTGCAGACCGGACGCAGCACGATGGCCGCCAGGGTCTGGAGTTCACGCAACGCCTTGCGGCCCGAGGTGATCGGCGACACCAGAGCCAGCGTGTCGACGCCCTGCCCCTCTTCCGCCAGCTCCTGCGCCGCCGCCGTGGCGAGCAGCGAGCCCATGCGGTAGCCGACCAGGGTCAGTTCGGTGACGCCGGTGTCCTCGCGCAGGCGGCGGACCGCCGCCTTGACGCCGTCCACCCAGGCGCGCACCCGGTCGGGGTCGCTGTCCTCCCCGGCCGAATCGCCGGATCCGGGATAATCGAAACGCAATGTCGGCAACCCGGCCGCGGCCAGCCCTTCGGCGAAGCTTCTCCAGGCGCGGTGCGCACACAGCTCCTCGTAGCCGTAGGCACCGCACAGGACCACCCCGCGCAGGCCCTGCGCCGGATGCAGCCATCCGAAACAACCATCGAACACCACCGGTGTCGGCTTCATGCGTTCCCCCTGTAGCGGACGGGCGCCAGCGCGTTCAGCGCATGGACCTCGCCGTCCGGCACCAATCGTCCGGCCGATGCCGTCCCGTCCGTAACCCCGGAACCTGCCCGCGGCCGCAGGCGGATGACCCGCTCGACACCGGGCGGAAGATGGAACCAGGCGTCTTCCGCCTGGAACCGTTCGTCCTCCACATGCACCGAACAGGCGAACCGCGCCGTGGCGAGCCGCAACGTCCAGTTCCCCTCCTGACCCTCCACCACCGCGGTCAAACCGAGATCGGACCGTGGCAGCGAGCGTCCCTTGGGGAAATAATGAGACTCGTCAATTGGTTCCGCTTCCCTTTCGGCCGACAGCAATTGCGCCGTCACCACATCGTGTGGGATAGGCCCAAACCTGTAGCTGTAGGTCGTGTCAAAAAAGCGGTCGGACAATTCGGCGGCGGCCAGTGAGATCGCACCCCTCGCCGGCAGCGTCACCAGCCGCTCCGCCTTCAGCACCGGAACTGCCCCGTCCCGCGCCCCATTGCGCCATGCGGTCAGCCGCAGCAGCGCCTCCACCGGTTGGGCGGTGTCGTTGACCAGATGCACCGCCAGCCCGTTGACACCCTCGTCGGTCAGGATCACCCGCAGCGGCCGGAAAGCGCGCTTCAGCGCGTGCCAAGCCGGCTTCGGCGTGCCATCGGCGGCGACCACCCCCCAGCCGGCGCCCCAACCGCCATCGGGCCAAGGGTCGCGCCACTGCCAGACCAGCCCGCCGGCGCAGGTCGAACCGGCGCGTCGCCACTCGTCGAACACCGCCTGCATCACCTCGCCGGTCACGGCGCGCGACAGGCGGCGGTAGCGGTCGGGATCCTCGTAACGCAGGCGGCGCGGATCGACGGCATAGAGCGCTTCCAGATAATGCTCCCGCACATCCTCGAAGTCCCAGGAGGCGCCGGGGTCGCGCGGCACCCGTTCCTTCCAGCGGGGATGGTGGAGCGCCGGGACGCTCAGCGGATCGTCCTCGCCCAGATTTGCGAAGGCGAGGCATTCGCTGGCGAAGCGCACGCCGGCACGCCGGGCATCCTCCAGCGGCCTGAGATAGGCGCCGACGCCGTAATAATGGGTCACCCCGGCATTGGCGATGAACGGCAGCGCCCCGCCGCTGGGGGAGTTGGCGACGCGGATCAGATCGGGCCGGCGGGACGCCGCTTCCTCCGCGATCACCGCGGTCAGCGCCGGTTGCGTCCAGGAGGTGCGGGGCAGGCCGAGCATGGCCGCCTGCTGCTCCATCTCGCTGCCGCCGCACAGCACCGCCAGCGAGGGCGACGCCTGGGTGCGGTCGAGCAGCTGCGCGATCTCCGCCCGCACGCTGTCGAGGAAGGCCGGATCGGTGGGATAGTCGAAGTTGGCGAACATGGCATCCTGCCAGACCAGGATGCCCAGCTCGTCGCACAGCTCGAAGAAGGCGTCGCCTTCGTACAGCATGGTGCCGCCGACGCGGACCATGTTGGCGCCGGCCTCCCGCATCCGCCGCAGTTCGGGTTCGTAGGCCGCGCGGTCGGACGAAAGCCCGACCAGATCGACCGGCACCCAGCAGCCGCCCCGGCAGAACACGCGGACGCCGTTCACCAGCAGGGCGAAGCCGTTGCCGTCCGGGCCACGGTCGACGGCCAACGAGCGGAAGCCGACGCGGCCGAGATCGATCTCGGCCGATCCGATGCGGGCGGTCACGCTGTGCAGGACCGGCTCGCCATGAGTGTGCGGCCACCAGGGTTCCACGTCCGGCAGGGTCAGGTCGGCATGGAAGCCGCCAACACCATTGCCAACGCCGTTGAAAATGAGCGGTGCCGTCCGACCGGCGACCTCCACCGATCCGGTGGCGCCGGCCGCCCCCCCCTCCACCGTCAGCCGCAACGACAGATGGCCGTCCCGCCCGTCATAGCCGCTGCGCAGATCGGCGCCGAGCACACGGAAAGGACCGGTCTCCTCCACCAACTCCACCGGGCGGAAGGGGCCGACGGCGTGGATGGGCGGGCACCAGCCCGGCATGTGTCCCAGCAGGGTGGTGCGGACGAAGCGCAGCCCCGCCGGCTCGGCCAGCTTGGGCCGCCAGCGGGCACGGCCCTTCTTCACCGCCAGCACCGGGTGCAGGGCGTGGAAGCGGATGGACAGCTCCGCCTCGCCATTCAGCGTCACCGGCACCTCATGGGCCAGATACATGCTGTCGGAGGTCAGGATGCGCTCGCCGTCCAGCCGGACCTCGGCGATGGTGGCGAGGCCGTGGAAGCGCAGGAGGCGCGGGCCATGACCGGTCAGGCGGGTGCGGTAGACGACATCCTTGTCATGGAGCGGGGCGGGGTCCTCCGCCGACCACAGGCCGGCAGCTTGGAGGGCCTGGGCGGCGGTGCCGGGAACCGGAGCGGGGATGCCTTCACCTATGACTCCCTCTCCCGCCCCGGGAGAGGGAAGGGGCCCAAGCGGAGCTTGGGAAGGGTGAGGGGTCAGGCACGGAGCCATGCGGTTCAGGATGCTTGGATCACCCCTCACCCTCCCCACTTCGTGGGTCCCCTCCCTCTCCCGGGGCGGGAGAGGGCGATTATCGTCGAATGCGACGTCCGCGCCCGGTGCCGATACGGTCAGAGTCCATCCCTGGTCCAGAAGGGTCTGCCGGCGTCCCGAGACGGATCGGATTTGGGCCATCGCCACTCACCCGTATCGCCGGGCCAGACTGCCCAGGACGGTGTCGTAGCCCCGTTCCAGCCGGTCGAAGCTGTCGGTCAGGTCGGGAGCCTTGCGCCGGGCCACGGTGCGGGCCAGCTGGAACTGCATCGCCTTGGCGCCCTCGGCGATGGACTGGCAGGCCTCCACCGCGTCGGCCGGGCCGTCGAGCCAGCGGACATGGGCGCCCAGCAACTCGAAATTGGCGCCAAGCTGGCGCAGCAGGTTGAAGGCGTAGAGGTGGAAATACTCCATCGGCCGGCTCAGCAGCCGGTCGAGATGCTCCGGGAAGGCGGCGCGGTAGGCCGTCACCGGATTGCCGGCGGGACGGCGGGCAAGGTGGCGGCGCAGCAGGTCGAGTGACGCTGTGACCAGCGCGCTCCCGTCCAGCGGCGGGGTGCCCGGCTTCACGAACTCGACATAGGGGAAGAGCGGTCCGGCCGCCGCGGCGGCGACGCCCTCATAATCGGCGCCCTCCAGCCGGTAGAAGCCGGCATTGTGGAAGTAATCCATCGTCCGCGCCGCCGGGTCGATGCGGACGATGCCGACCGTCGTCTTCACATGGGTGGTGCCGTAGGACGTGCCGCGGGTGTCCGGCAGGTGGAAGCCGTCGACCTCCACCAGAACCAGCCCACCATCCCGGCTGCGCTTCAGCTGCTCCGCCACATGGGCTTCGACGCTGTCGTAGATCGCCAGCTCCTGCACGCGCAGGCCGTACAGCGTCTCCAGATCCTCCAGCGGCACCTTGAAGAAGGTGAACTGGTCGCCTTCGAAATCCTGGGTGACGGTGAAGCCCAGCATCGCCCGCGGTTCCAAGCCGCGGGCATGCAGCGCCTCGATCCACAGATCGACGTAGCAGTTGGTCTCCGGCCAAATCCGCTCGCCCTGGTGCAGGGGATGGCGGTCGTAGCCGTCGGGCCGGTGCGGAGTCCACATGCTGGCGGTCACCCCCACAGGACCTTGCGGACCGAGGCCGGCCACTGCGCGGTGTCGAAGCCGTGGTGGCGGAACAGCGCCAGCGCCACGCGCTCCATGCCGAAGCCGACGCAGGCGGTGTGGGCGACGCCGCCGTCGGCGGTGTGGATGTCCCACAGATGGCCGAAATGGTCCTGGTGATAGTTGAAGCTGAGGCAGGCGGTCGGCTTCTCATTGCTGGTGATCGGGATCAGCAGCTCGAACTTCAGCTTCTGCTCGCGCTGGCTGTTCGACAGCATGGCGCCGGCCCGACCGAAGAAGGGGTCGTTGGCGACGTCGACGTCCAGCGGCACCTCCAGCGAGCCCATCATCTCGCGCCCGCGCTCCAGCCACAGCTCGCGGAATTCCACGACCTGATCGGGGGTGCCGATGCGGATGTACTCGCGCATGCGGAACAGCTGCATGCGGGCGGGGTCGATCGACGGCTCGCGCCGGAAGCAGTAGGAGAAGACGTCGATCAGCTTGCCGTCACCGGGCAGCGCGCCGCGTTGGGCGATGGTCGGATAGACCGGGTAGCAGGCGGCCGGGGTCATCACCACATCGGTCGCGACCTGATCCTCGGTCCAGTCCTGCCCCTCCTCCAGCCGACGCAGCAGAGTGCGGTGCGCCTTCTCGTCGCCGCCGAAGCTGTGGATGGTGCCGGCCAGATGGGGAAAGCTCTTCAGATACTCGCTTTCCTCGAAATACTGGCGGTTCAGGGCCGGCGGGAAGCGCATGACCTCCGCCCCGTCCTGGCCGCCCCAGCGGGTGACCAGGGCGTCGAAACGCTCCACCACATCCTCGAAGACGCCGCTGCGGCCATAGAGGCCGTCCACGCCCGTGGGGATCAGCAGCCCGGCTTCCACCAGCTCGTCGCGATAGGCGGCCTGGGCCGCGGTGATGTCGACCATATTCATTCGAAGGGCCCCAACCCGTCCCGCTGGACGAGAAGCTGAGTGGCGACATGCGACATGATGCGGTCGTTGCCGATCATGAGCGCGGCGGAATGAGCGTCGCGCAGGTGGCGACCCAGGCTGTAGGGGGTGTCGTTGCGGTAGCCGGCCAACCCGCAGGTGCGTATCGCCGCCTCCACCACCTCGCGCACCAGTTCCGAGGTGGTGACCTTCAGCGTGCTCATCGCCGTGGCGAAGGACAGGCTGGTCAGCTGCTCCGGCGAACCGCAGGCCATCTCGTACTGGCGGATCGCGGCGAGGATGACGGCCTTCATCTGCTGCAGCTTGGCCGTCGCCTCGGCCAGCCGCACGGCCGACGCCGGGGTGGTGCCGGGCTTGCGCTTGGCTTCGGAGCGGACGAAGGCGCGGGCGCGGCTGACCGCGTCGGCGGCGATGCCGAGCCAGGTGCTGCTCCACAGGATGTGGGTGACCGGCAGCATGGTCTGGGCCGACAGGTCGGCATAGGGCAAGGGCAGGATCTGGTCGATGACGCCCGCCGCCTCCAGCCGGTAGCCGTCGGAGCAGGTGCCGCGCATGCCCATCGCGTCCCAGAGCGAGGTCTTCTCCAGCCGATAATCGTCCTTGGTCACCACCACCAGCACCTGATCCGACGACGGGGCGTCGGGGTTGCGCCGCGCGGTGACCAGGATCACGTCGGACTGGTCGCCGTAGGAGATCACCGAGGCGTTCTTCGCCAGGGTGAAGCGCCCGCCTTCGGCCTCCGGTTCAGCCTGAACGGCGCAGACGCTGTTGCGGATGTCGCCGCCGGTCTCCTTCTCCGTCGTGGCGGAGCCGAGCAGGAGCTGTTCGGCGGCGATGCGCGCCATCAGGTCGCGGTGCCAATCGTTGGTGCCGTGATTGACCAGACAGGCGACCTGAATCTGGTGCATGGCATAGATCATGCCGGTGGCGGCACAGCCGCGGGCCAGCGCATGGCAGGCCGCCGCCACGTCGAACAGCGAGGCGCCGGCGCCGCCGAGGTCCGCCGGAACCATGACGCCCAGCAGCCCCTGCTCGCGCAGGGCGTCGAAGGCCTCGGTGGGGAAGCGGCCGTCGCGATCGACGGCATCGGCATGGCGCGCGGCGATCTCGGCACCGACGGCGCGCGCACGGGCCGCGATATTGACCTGAGCCGGGGCGACCTGAGCGGGGCTTGGCGCCAGCTCGGCCAG
The DNA here is from genome assembly GCF_003116065.1 of Azospirillum sp. TSO5. Lineage (NCBI taxonomy): Bacteria > Pseudomonadati > Pseudomonadota > Alphaproteobacteria > Rhodospirillales > Azospirillaceae > Azospirillum > Azospirillum sp. TSO5. The sequence continues at coordinate 17,770 of NZ_LGQY01000053.1, forward strand.
GGCGGCCGGGGCGGCGTTCACGCCTCGCCCCCGTCGACCAGACCGCGCACCGCGTCGCAGATCGCGGCGATGCTCTCGAAGGTGCGGCGGTTCAGCAGCTTTTCCGGAAACTCGACGTCGAACTGCTCCTCCAACCCCAGCATCAGGCCGACGCAGCCGTGCGAGGTGAGGCCGGCGGAATAGAGGTCGTCGTCGATGGCGAGGGTGCCGGCATCGACCGCCAGCCCGCCGCACTCCGCGAGGACGGAGCGGATGCCGGCGATCATCCCGTCGTCGGAACCACCGGATGCTGAAGGGGGAAGCCCGGCGGTCCCAACGGTCATGGAGCCCTCAAAGGACGAACTGGCGAAAGGGTGGCTGGCATCCTGCGGCATTCTCGAAATCCCTTGGGTAACGTGCTGATCCCAAGCTAGCCACGCCACCCCGGTGCTTCCACTCGGCATCGGTATGGCCGTCCCGCTATCCAAGTGATCGGTTTTTCACCGGTGGGGGTAAGCACAGGGATAGGGTCGGTCGATGGCCGGGATGCCTTTCGTGCTGCCCGCTATGGCTATGATCCACGCGCATAGACCTGGGCTTGGCAGTTCGGAAGCGGGTTACGGACTTTCCCGTCGAAGAAATTATCACACCCACGATGGTCGGGTTTTCCGCATATCGGAAGGTCTATGACTATCTTTTCGAGTTAGCGGAAAAGAGATTGACGGCTGCTCACCGCCTCGAAAATCATGCAAGGGCCGGTGTGGCTGATGGTCGCAAGCACGTCTCGAGGCTTGCAGTTCCATGATTGCGCACAATGCGGGCTTGCGGCCGGCAGCGACCATATCCGCCCTTACCTGCCCACCCTTACCTGCCCACCCTTACCTGCTTTGTGGGGAAACCGACGCCATGACCACTGCCGCACCCGCCGTCCCACAGTCCGGCGCAGCCAAAACCGGGCGCCGTCTCGGCGTGCGGGCCAAGCTGATGCTGTCCTTCGCCGGCATGGCGGCGATGACGGTGGCGGCCAGCGCCGTCGGCCTGATGTCCTTCTCCGCGGTGGAGCGGCCGATGGCGCAGATCGCCGACACCAGCCTGCCGGAGATGGAACTGGCGACCCGCCTGGCCGGCGCAAGCGGCGCCATCGCCTCGGCCGCCCCCACTCTGGACGGCGCCACCAGCCAGGAGGAGCGGGAACGCATCCGGACGGAGGCCAAGGAACGCGCCCGCGGCTTCCTGTCGCTGGTCGACGAGTTGGCCGGGCGCCGGCCGCAGGACCCGCTGCTGACGGAGGTGCGCGAGACCGGCAACGCGCTGATCGCCACGCTGGACGGTATCAACGACGGCGTGGCGCGGCGCCTGTCCGTGCATGACCGGCGCGAGGCGGCGTCCACCCGGCTGGCCCAGAGCTATGACGGCTTCCTCAAGACACTGGCGCCGCTGGTCGATGGCGCCGGGGAGGCCTTGCAGCAGAAGGGCATGGCGCTGGACGGCGGCACCGATCGCGACATGGGGACGCTGTCGGACGCCGTGCGGTCGATGATCGCGCTCTATGATCTGCGCAGCGGCATCGCCGGCGCGCTCGACGCCATGAACCGTTCCGGCACGGCGCAGGACGCCAAGACCATCGGCGAGCTGCAGCAATCCTATCTGGAGGCGTCGTCGCAGGTGACGGGGACTCTCGGCACGCTGGGCGACCGCTTGGCCCCCGACACCGCCGGCAAGATCGACGCGCTGTTCCTGTTCGGCTATGGCAAGGACAATGTCTTCGACCTGCGCCGCGCCGCCCTGGACGGCACCGAAAACAGCAGCGGGGCGGTCGACCGCCGGCTGGCCGAGCGGCTGACCGCCGCCAGGACGCAGGCCGCCCAGCTGCTCGACGGGCTGAAGGCGCCGCTGCGCAAGGTGCAGAGCGACATCAAGCGCGCCAACTTCGACATCCGCTCGCAGGTGCAGGAGGCGGTGCAGGACCTTCTCGGCAGCGGGCTGGAGCGCTTCCGCACCAATCTGGAGCTGTCGACCTACGGCACAGCCCTGACCGGCGCGTTGAACGAGGCGGCGCAGGCCCCCGACGCCGCCCGCCTGGATCTTCTGGAAAAGCGCTTCACCGCCGCGTCCTCGTCGCTTTATGAGCGCGTCGGCACCCTCCGCGGGCAGTCCGGCGACGATGGCGCCGGCACCGAGGTGCTGACGGCGCTGGCGAAGGCGCTGATCGGCTTCGGCCGCGGCGAGGAAGGGGTGATCGCCCTGCGCCGCGCCGAACTGGCGGCTGCGGCCGACACCGAGCGGATGCTGGCCGAGAACCGGCTGCTGGCCCAGCGCTTCGCCGCCACCGTCGACCGCGAAATCGCCGCCATGCGGGACCAGGCGAAGGCGGCGGTGACCGGCACCGAAGGCACCATCGCCGCCGGCCGCAAGATGCTGATCCTGTTCGCCGTCGGCAGCCTGATCGGCGCCGCGGCGCTGGCTTGGCTGGTGGTCGGCCGCCACATCGTCGCCCGGCTGAGCGCGCTGTCCGACGCCATGCGGGAGATTGCCGAGGGCCGGCTGGATGCGCCGATCCCCGCCGCCGGGGCGGACGAGATCGGCGACATGACCCGCGCCCTGATGGTCTTCCGCGACACCGCCAACGAGGCGAACGCCGCCAATGCGCGGGCGGAGGCCGAACGCGGCCGGGCCGCCGGCGAACGCCGCCGCGCCATGGTCGAGATGGCCGAAAATTTCGAGAGCAGCGTCCGCGGCGTGCTCGACCGCGTCGCCCAGGCGGCCGGCGAGATGCAGGACATGGCCGAGCGCATGACCCGCAGCGCCGACCTGACCGCCGGGGAGGCGACGACCGCCGCCGGCAGCTCGCAGCAGGCGGAGGGCAACGTCAAGGCGGTCGCCGCGGCGACGGAGGAGCTGTCGGCCTCGATCCAGGAGATCGGCACCCAGGTTCATGCCTCCAGCCAGATCGCCCGCAAGGCGGCGGACGAGGCGGAGCGCACCGACCGCACGGTGGAAGGGCTGGCGCAGACCGCCGGCCGCATCGGCGAGGTGGTCGGGCTGATCCAGTCGATCGCCGGCCAGACCAACCTGCTGGCGCTGAACGCGACGATCGAAGCCGCGCGAGCGGGCGAGGCCGGCAAGGGCTTTGCCGTCGTGGCGAGCGAGGTGAAGGGCCTCGCCACCCAGACCGCCAAGGCGACGGAGGACATCTCCGCCCAGATCACCGCTATGCAGTCGGTGACCCAGGAGGCGGTGGACGCCATCCGCTCCATCGCCGGCACCATCCGCGAGGTCAACGAGATCGCCGCCACCATCGCCGCCGCGGTGGAGCAGCAGAGCGCCGCCACCCGCGAGATCGCCCGCAATGTCGGCGAGGCGGCGGATGGCACCCGGCATGTGCGCGGCAACATCGACAGCGTCGCCGACGCGGCGCGGGAGTCGGGGGAGTCGGCCAACCGCGTGCTGTCGGCCTCCTCCACCGTGCAGGATCAACTGCGGACGCTGGCCGGTCAGGTCGATGGGCTGGTGGAGGAGATGCGGGCGGCCTGACGGTCGATTGCTGGCGGACGGGCTACGGTCCGTCTGCCAGCTCGCGCAGGGCGTCCACGTCGCAGCGGAAGCGGTTGGGCCGCAGTTCGTCCAGCAGGCCTTGCCGCTTCAGTTCGGCGACGACACGGCTGGCGGTCTCGGTGGTGATGCCCAGCACGGCGCCGACATCCTCCCGCCCGAAGAAGTCGCATTCGCCCTGGTCATCCACCAGGGTCAGGAACAGCCGGGCGACCCGCGCCCTGGCGCTGCCGGTACCGAGTTCGACCAGAAAGGCGTCGGCCCGCTCCACCGCCTGATGCCAGCGCCGCATCAGCTGCTGGTGCAGGTGCTGCGTCTCCTCCGACAGGCGCTGGATCACCGCGCGGGGGATGCGGCAGGTCAAAACGGGGTGAATGGCGATGGCGGTGTGGCGGTAGGGCTCGCCCAGCGCCGCCTCCAGCCCGGCGGTGTCGCCGGTGCGCAGGAGCCGGACGATGCGCTGGCCGCCATTCGGCAGATACTGCACCAGCTTCACCAGCCCGCCGCGCACGGTGAAGAGCGCCGCCGGCTCGTCGCCGACATGATAGAGCGCGGCCCCCGGCGCCACCGTCATCTCGTCGATCGGCAGGTGGATCAGGTTGAAATCGGATTCGGTCAGATCGGCGAACAGCGCCGACTCCCGGATGCCGCACCCCCGGCAGTTCGCCAGCCCCCGCCATGCCGCGTTGATGCTGGTCTTCTTCACGCTCATGTCCATGGTTGTGCGGGGCGGCGATGCTGTGGGTGCGAACGGTGTCCGCCGCGCAGTGTGGCAGCTTTTTGGATCGGTTCCAAGGTTCGCGCCCAAGGTTCGGGAGCGGGGAGAGTCAGGCCGCGCTTTCCGTCGCCGGCAGGACCTCCCGCACCTCCTCGCGCAAGGTGACGGCACCGTTGGTGCGCTCCAGCACCAGCTTGCGGCCGTGGTGGGCGTCCAGCCCGGCGTGGTGGCCGATGGTCAGCAGGGTGGCGTTCGGCAGTTCCCGCTCCATCAGCGTCAGCAGTTCCTCCTCCGCCGGGGGGTCGAGGCTGTCGGTGGCGTCCTCCAGGAAGATCCAGTCGGGGCGGCGGATCAGCAGCCGGGCGAAGCCCAGCCGTTGGCGTTCGGGCACCGACAGCACCTCGTCCCAGCGGTCGAGGCTGTCGAGCCGGTCGACGAGGTCGGGCAGACCGACGCTGACCAGCGCGTCGGCCGCCTTGTCGTCGGCCAACGACGAGGCCGTGCCGGGATAGGCCAGCACCGCGCGCAGGGTGGCATGCGGCAGATAGGGGCGTTCCGGCATGAAGAAGACGCGGGTGTGGGCCGGCAGGGTGATGAGCCCGCGGCCCCAGGGCCAGACGCCGGCCACGGCACGGAACAGGCGGATGGTCGCCGTCGCGTCGCCGCCGATCAGCACGCGGTCGCCCGGCCGCACCTCCAGATCGAAGGAATGGACCACGGCCGTGCCGTTCGGCTCGTCGATGGCGACGCCGGTGAAGGTCAGGGACTTGTGCTCGTCCGCGCGCACGACCTGGATATGGCCGTCCGGGACGTCGCAGACCTCGCGGTCCAGCCGAACCAGCGCGTCGTGCAGGTTCAGCACGCGCTCCACCGACGCGCGCCATTCGGCGGCCCGCGGCAGATTGTCGATCGGCCAGGACAGGGCGCCCACCGTCTGCTGGAAGGCCTGCGCCGTCTGCATCAGCACGCCCAGCGTGATGGCGCCGGTGATGTAGCGGGGGGCGGCGACCAGGATCGGAAAGGCCGCCGACAGCACGGAATAGCTGGCGCTGAACACCATCATGTTGGCGAGCGCCGCGGTCTGGCGGTTCCAGCCCCGCGCCACCCCGGCGAACAGGCCGGTGAGATGTCCGCGCTCGGCCGATTCCCCGTGCAGCAGTGCGATGGTCTGGCCGTTCTCGCGGATGCGGGCCAGCGCGAAGCGGAAATCGGCCTCGTAGCCCTGGCGGCGGTTGACGGCGTTGACCAGTGGCTGGCCGATCAGCATCGCGATGCTGGTGCCCACCACGGCATAGATCAGCGCCACATAGAGCAGATGGCCCGGCACCGACAGCTCGGACCCGAAAACCGTGACCGTCAGGGTGCCGGACAGCATCCACAGGATGTTGGTGAAGCTGACCAGCAGCAGCGCGCAGTAGGTCAGAGAATGGCCAAGGTCGATGGCGACCTCCGCCGTGATGCGGATGTCCTCGGCGATGCGGCCGTCGGGGTTGTCGTGCTCGCCCGGCAGATAGGCGATCTGGTGGTGGCGGCCGCGGCGCAGCCAGTCCTCCAGCAGCTTGCGCGTCAGCCAGTCGCGCCAGCCCATCTGCAACCGGCGCTTCACCCGCAGATGTAGCACGACGATGACGATGTTGTAGACGATGATCAGCCCGACCAGGCCGATCATGGTCATCAACCGGTCCATGGAGCGCTGTTCGAGCGCGTCGAACAGCCGCTCGCTCCACAGATTGATCAGCACCGGGATCGACACCTGCCCGATCGTCAGCACGACCAGCGCCACGGTCATCGCCCAGACGGTCACCCGGGTCCGTCCGAACCAATAGCCGCCCGCCAGCATCAGGAAACGGCGGGTGAAGCCCGGTGCGCCATTGTCCGGCCTGCCGGCGGCGGATTGGTCATCGCCGGTTTTGCCGCCGCCCGTCTTGCCGTCTGTGTCGTCGGTCATGCCGCCCATCCCGGGCTCCCGCCCTCAATCCTTAACGTCCGTATGGCTAACGAATAGGACGTCTATTGCCAAAAGTACAGGGTCAGGGGCGAAAGAAGGGTTAAAGCCTCCCCGTTCTCACAACCTCGGCAAGGAAGCGATAGCTGTCCTTCGGCGTGCGTTCCAGCGTATCATAATCGACCCGCACGATGCCGAAACGCTTCGACAGGCCAAAGGCCCATTCGAAGTTGTCCAGCAGGCTCCAGCACAGATAGCCTTTGACGTTGCAGCCGTCGGCCAGCGACTTCGCCACCGATTCCAGATGCTCGCGGTAGTACAGCACCCGCTCGGCATCGTGGATCTGGCCGTCCGGCGTCACGATGTCGTCATAGGCGCAGCCGTTTTCCGCGATGAAGACGGCGGGGTTGCCGTAATCGGTGCGGAATTCGGTCAGCAGGTCGTACAGCCCCTCCGGCTGCACCGGCCAGGCCATGCCGGTCCAGCGCCGGCACTGCGCCTCGCCCCAGCCGACATTGAAGGGCCGCCCCTCCTCATGCTTCATCGTCATGCGGGAGTAGTAGTTGATGCCCAGCAGGTCGATGGGATAGCGGATCGCCTCCTCGTCGCCGGGCAGCACGAAATCCGCCATGCGGTCGGCCAGCAGCGCCGGGATCTGGCCGCGCATCACCCCGTCCAGCGTCACCCGGTTCCACACCGCGTCCCAGCGGGCGGCGGCGGCCACATCCTCCGGCCGGTCGCTGTCGGGAACGGCGGGCTGCAGGTTCAGGACGGTGCCCAGCGTCAGGCCGGAATGCTCCGCCGCGATGGCGCGCAAGGCGGCGCCCTGCGCCAGATTCTGGTGGTGCAGGGCCCGCAGGATGCCCTGTTCGCCCAGCTTGTGGCCGGGGGCATGCTCCCCCACGCCATAGCCGAAGATGGCGACCACGTTCGGCTCGTTCAGCATCATCCAGGTCTTGACCCGGTCGGCCAGCCGGGCGGTGACGATGCGGGCATAGTCGGCGAAGGGGCCGATGATCTCCCGCCCCTGCCAGCCGCCGGCATCCTCCAGCGGCTGCGGCAGGTCCCAATGATAGAGGCAGGCCATCGGCGTGATCCCGGCCTCCAGCAGCCCGTCGACCAGCCGGTCGTAGAAATCGAGGCCGCGAGTCTCCACCGCCCCGGTCCCCGTCGGCAGGATGCGCGGCCAGGCGATGGAGAAGCGGTAGCTGTCGAAGCCCGCCGCCTTCATCAGCGCGATGTCTTCCGGGAAGCGGTGGTAATGGTCGCAGGCGACGGCGGCGCTGCTGCCATCCATGATGCACCCTTGCGCGGTGAAGGTGTCCCACACGCAAGGCCCGCGCCCGTCCTCGGCCACCGCCCCTTCGATCTGGTACGAGGCGGTGGACGCGCCCCAGCGGAAATCGGGCGGGAAACTCAGCGGTCTGGCATCGGCGGCCTGGGACACGGGCTGGCTGAAACTGTCCATTGCTATCCTCCCACGGAGACATTCGTTTTTCCCAGCATGCCGCAGCCGGACCGTCTTCGCCATGGGACAAGCATGCGAATGATGTGGGCGCGACGCGGTGGCGCAGACAAAGACGGTTGCACGCGGGGACTGTGCGGACCTCTCCGAAAGGCGTAGCCTGTTCCGACAAGACGGCGGTCAGCCGCTCCGCTCACGGAGGAAACCCGACATGCCCAACACCACGAAAATCGTCTTCATCGGCGCCGGCAGCGCCGCCTTCGGGCTCAGCCTGTTCCAGGATTTGTTTTCCACCACCGAACTCGCCGGCAGCACCCTGACGCTGGTCGATACGAACCCCGAGGCGCTCGACCGCATGGCGGCGCTGGCCGAGGTGATGAACCGCCACGGTGACGCCGGCATCACCATCGAGAAGACCACCGACCGCAAAGCGGCCCTGCAGGGCGCCGGTTTCGTGCTGTGCGCCATCGCCATCGACCGCAACCGGCTGTGGAGGCTGGATTTCGAGGTGCCGAAGAAGCACGGCATCCGCCACACGCTGGGCGAAAACGGCGGTCCCGGCGGTCTGTTCTTCACCCTGCGCACCCTGCCGCTGATCGTCGACATCGTCCGCGACGTCGAGGCGATCTGCCCGGACGCGCTGTTCATCAACCTGTCGAATCCGGAAAGCCGCATCGTCCTGGGCCTGTCGCGCTGCACCTCCGTGCGGACGCTGGGGCTTTGCCACGGCATCTTCCTGGCGCGCTGGTTCATCTGCCAGATCCTGGGCATGGCGGAGAAGGAGGTCGATGTCTGGGGCGCCGGGCTGAACCATTTCCAATGGCTGACCGCGATCCGCGAGAAGGCGACGGGGCGCGACCTCTACCCGCTGCTGCGGGAGAAGGAGGCGACGCACGACCCGTCCTTCACCCCGCTGGCGCGCCGCCTGTTCCACGCCTTCGGTTTGTGGGTGACGCCCAGCGACGACCATACCGGCGAGTTCCTGCCCTATGGCTGGGAGGCCGGGGAGCATGGCTTCGACTTCAAGCATGACGAAGAGGGCCGCGTCATCCTGCGCGACCTGATGGACGGCGTCATCGACGGCAGCAAGCCGATCCCCGACGACTGGACAAAGCCGTCCTGGGGCGAGCGGGCGGTGGCGGTGATCGCCGGCCAGTTGCACAACCAGAAGCGCTTCATCGAATCGGGGATCGTCATCAACCGCGGCGTGATCCCCGGCCTGCCCGACGAGCTGGCGGTGGAGGTGCCGCTGGTGGCGGACGCCGCCGGCGTCCACCCGATCTCGCTCGGCCGCCTGCCCGACGGCATCGTCAAGCTGCTGTCGGTCCAGGCCAACGTTCAGCAATTGTCGGTGGAGGCGGCGCTGCACGGGTCGAAGGAGCTGGCGCTGCAAGCCCTGCTGATCGACCCCGTCATCAACTCCAGCACGGCAGCCGTCGCCATCCTGGACGAGCTGTGGGAGGCGAACCGGCCCTATATCCGGGCGTGTTTGTAAGGGGCGTTTAAGCCCGCCCCCGCCGGATCAGCCGGGCCGAGGCGAAGCCCAGCCCGGCGGTCAGTGCACCGACGCCGAGGAACAGCGGGCCGAAGCCGGTGTGGGTGGAGATGGTGCCGTACAGCACCGGCCCAATCCCCTGGCCGATGAAGAAGCTCGACGCGAACAGGGCCAGCGCCGATCCGCGGGCGGTTGGCGCCAGCTCCGTCGCCTGGGTCTGCATGGTGTTGTGCAGCATGTAGAAGCCGAAGCCGGCGACCAGGAAACACAGGCTCACCACCGGCCAGGGCACCGGGAAGGCGATGACCAGATAGGCCAGACCGGCGGCCAGACCGCCGGCCTTCATCATGCCCCATTGGCCGAGCGAGGCGATCAGCCGCCGCACCACGGCGCTGTAGGCGACGCCGCCGATGGCGAAGGCGGCGATGGTCAATCCGGCCTGGAAGGCGCCGGCCGCGCCATGTTCGATCAGCACCGGCGCCACGAAGGGGAAGACGCCGAAGATCAGCAGCCCTTCCGCCGCCACCGTGGCGAAGACGAACAGGGAGGCCGGGTTTGTCAGCACGGTGGCATAGCGCCGCTGCGCATCCGCCACCGACAGGGGGGAACGGGTCTCCACCTCGCGCGCCAGGCCAATGAGGGCGGCGACGCAGATCAGCGCGGTCAGCCCGGCGGACAGGCCGAACACCATGCGCCAGCCGAACGCCTCGGCCAAGGCGCCTGAGACGGCGGAGCCCGACATCTGCCCGAGGATCACCGCCAGCAGGAAACGACTGATGGCGATCTGGCGCTCCTCATAAGGCACGCGGTCGCCGATCAGCGCCATGGACGCCGGGATGATGCCGCCGGCGAAGGCGCCGGCCAGGACGCGCCCGGCCATCACCGTGCCGTAGCTCGGCGCCATGGTGGACAGCACAAGGCCGACGGTCAGGACCGAAAGGGCCAGCCGGACCAGCCGCGACTTGCCGATGGCGTCGCCGACCGGCCCCAGCACGATCTGCATCAACGCATAGGGCAGCGTGTAGGCGGAGGCCAGCAGCGCCGCCTGCCGAACCGTGACGCCGAGGTCGTCGGCGATCAGCGTCAGCATCGGATCGGTGGTGCGCAGGGAAAAGGCGCTGGCAAAGCCGGCGAGGCCGAGCAGGAAGATGAGACGCATGGAGGATCCGAACGGCGGCGGTGACGGCAAAGGTGATGGTTGTGGACCTTAGCCGGATCACAGGCATGCGTACCGCAGTGCGACGGTGATGGCAGGCATGCGCGCGCCGCGGGATCGTTCGTGTACGGCATTACCTGGCACGTAATCGATTCAGCTCCCGCCATCGGGCAATTCTGGCTTCGCCGGGACAATCCGGCGGCCAGGACAACGGACCGAGAAAGGGACCTGACGATGACCGACGCGACCCACACCCCCGCCGCAATCGCCGACCTCTACATCGCCGCCTGGAACGAGACCGACCCGCAGCGGCGCCGCGCCCTGATCGCCGAGGGCTGGAGCGAGGATGCCAGCTATCTCGACCCGCTGGCGGGGGTGAGCGGCCATGACGGGCTGGACGCTCTGATCGACGCCGTGCAGCGGCAGTTCCCCGGCCTGCGCTTCAGCCTGCTCGGGGCTGTGGACGGGCACAATGACCGGCTGCGCTTCTCCTGGGCGCTGGGGCCGGAGGGCGGCGAGCCGCTCGCCCGCGGCACCGATTTCGCGCTGCTGGCGGCCGACGGCCGGCTGCGCAGCGTCACCGGCTTCCTCGACCAGATGCCGACGGCCTGAACCGCAATTCTTTCGCAGGGAGATCGATCATGGGCTTCATCCACACCGACGACGGCGTGCGCCTGTTCTACCGCGATTGGGGCAAGAAAGAGGGCAGCCGGCCGATCCTGTTCGTGTCGAGCTGGTCGCTGACCTCCGACGCCTGGGCCTATCAGATGGCGCCGCTGTCCGAACAGGGCTGCCGCTGCATCGCCTTCGACCGCCGCGGCCATGGAAAGTCCGACGAATCGCCGTCCGGCTACGGCTTCGACCGGTTGGCGGACGACATCGCCGCCCTGATCGACGGGCTGGATCTGCGCGACGTGACGCTGGTCGGCCATTCGATGGCGACGGGGGAGATCGTGCGCTACCTGACCCGGCATGGCTCCGGGCGGGTGGCGGGCGTGGTGATGGTGGGAACCATCACGCCGCTGATGGCGCGCACCGACGATAACCCCGATGGCGTCGATCCGGCGCTGTTCGAGGCGTTCCGGACGGAGCAGCTGCTGCGCGACTTCCCGAAATGGCTCGGCGACAACATCGACCCCTTCGTGAACGGGGAGACCTCGGCGGAGATGAAGGGGTGGATCACCGGAATGGCGCTGCAATCCTCGCTGTTGGCCCTGCTGGAGTGCAACCGCGCCATCACCTCGGCCGATTTTCGCAAGGAGCTGCCGGCCATCGCCGTGCCGACACTGGTCATCCATGGCGACCGCGACGTGACGACGCCGCTGGCGCTCGCCGAACGCACGGTGGCGCTGATGCCGAACGCCACGCTGTCCTTCTATGAGGGGGCGCCGCACGGCCTGTTCATCACCCACCGCGACCGCTTCAACGCGGAACTGCTGGCCTTCGCCCGCGGATGACGGCAACGATGGCCGCCGATATCGGTTCGGAGCACGTCCCATGCCCCATGGCACCTCTCAGACCGCCGGCCGCAACGGCAGGGCACCGGCGGGTCCGCCGGTCGGCGCCCTGCTGCGCTCCTGGCGGCAGCGGCGCGGCCTCAGCCAGCTCGATCTCGCCTGCGAGGCGGACATCTCCACCCGGCATGTCAGCTTTCTGGAGACCGGCCGGTCCCAGCCGAGCCGCGGCATGCTGATCCATCTGGCGGAACGGCTGGACGTGCCGCTGCGGGACCGCAACGCCCTGCTGGTCGCCGCCGGCTTCGCCCCGGTCTACAGCGAACACAGCCTGGACAACCCGGCGATGGAAGCGGCGCGCAAGGCGGTGGATCTGGTGCTGACCGGGCACGAACCCTTTCCGGCGCTGGCGGTGGACCGGCACTGGAATCTGCTGGCGGCCAACCGGGCGGTGGCACCGCTGCTGGAGGGGGTGTCGGCGGAACTGCTGGCGGGGCCGGTCAATGTCCTGCGCCTCAGCCTGCATCCCGACGGGCTGGCCGGCCGCATCGGCAACTGGGCGCAGTGGCGGGAACATGTGCTGTCCCGCCTGACCCGCCAGATCGAAGCGAGCGCCGATCCGGTGCTGGTGGCGCTGCGCAGCGAGTTGCAGGGGTATCCGGCGCCGGCCTCGTTTTTGGATAATGGCGGTGTGGACGGACACCACCCCGATGTGGTGGTGCCGCTGCGGCTGCACACGTCCGTTGGCTTGCTGAGCCTGTTCAGCACGACGACCGTCTTCGGGACGGCGGTGGATGTCACGCTGTCGGAACTGGCGATCGAGGCGTTCTTTCCGGCCAATGCCGAAACGGCGGACCGGCTGCGCCGGACGCTTGCTGAAATCCCCTCTCCCCCCCGGGGAGAGGGTTAGGGTGAGGGGGGTGCGCAGCGGGGATCTTCAAGAATCGCCCGCTCTCCACTCCCCACCAGATCCACGCAATGCATCCCCCTCACCCCGACCCTCTCCCCGGGGGGGAGAGGGGGATTTCCCCTTCGCGCTCTCAGCTCATCGCCACGAGGCTGGCATTGCCGCCGGCAGCGGTGGTGTTGGTGCTGACGGAGCGCTCGTTCATCAGCCAGGCGATCTCCACACCCTCGCCGCCCATGGGCACGCCCTGGGTCAGGACAATGGGGCCGGGCAGTTCGGCGATGCGGCGGTTGGCGGCCAGCAGGCGGGCGGAGTCACCCTCCACCAGCGCGCCGGCCAGCGGGCCGAAGCCGGTCCAGTTCGCGCTCACGCGGACACGGGCGGCAAGCTCCGCCGGCAGACCCTTCAGGCCGGCGGTGACGGCGCTGTCGCCATCGACCACCACCTCGTTGCCGGTGGCGAGCGCCGCGCCCAGCAGCCGGTACAGGCCCTCCTCCGTCTGTGGCAGCAGCAGGATGCGGCCGCGCGGGTTCAGGCTGTAGATGTTCTGCTCACCCACCGGGCCGGCCAGTTCGACGCTGCCGCCGACGGGGGAGCGCTTCGCCAGCGTCCGTACGTCGGTGGCGATGTCCGCCTTGCCCTGGTCGGCCAACCAGTCGGCGAAAGCATGGGCCGACGCACGTACGGCGTCGCTGCCGCGCATGCCCAGCTCCAGGGACGGACGTACGGACAGCAGGCGGGACAGGTACAGCGGGCCGCCGGCCTTCGGACCGGTGCCGGACAGACCATGGCCGCCGAAGGGCTGTACGCCGACCACCGCGCCGATGGTGTTGCGGTTGACGTACAGGTTGCCGGCCTCGATCCGGCTGGTCACGCGGTCGATGGTGGCGTCGATGCGGGTGTGCAGGCCGAAGGTCAGGCCATAGCCGGTGCCGTTGATGGCGTCGACCAGCCGGTCCAGATCATCGCGGCGGAAGCGCAGCACATGCAGGACCGGGCCGAACACCTCGCGTTCCAGGTCGGCGATGCTGTCGATCTCGATGATGGTCGGGGCGACGAAGGTGCCGTTGGCGGTCTCCGGCGGCAGCGGCAACGACTCCACCCGGCGGCCCTTGGCCCGCATCGCCTCGATGTGGCGGGTGATGCCGTCGCGCGCCTCCGCCGTGATGACCGGGCCGACATCGATGGCCAGCCGATCGGGGCTGCCGAGGCGCAGTTCGCGCATCGCGCCCTTCAGCATGGTCAGCGTGCGGTCGGCGACATCCTCCTGCAGGCAGAGGATGCGCAGGGCCGAGCAACGCTGGCCGGCGCTGTCGAAGGCCGATGCGATGACGTCGCCGACCACCTGCTCCGCCAGGGCGGAGCTGTCGACGATCATGGCGTTCTGGCCACCGGTTTCAGCGATCAGCGGGATCGGCGCGCCGTCCGGCGACAGGCGCCCGGCCAGCTGGCGCTGGATCAGGCGGGCGACGTCGGTGGAGCCGGTGAACATCACCGCGCGGGTGCCGGCATGGCCGACCAGGGCGCCACCGACCTCGCCCGCGCCGGGCAGAAGCTGGACCGCACCGGCGGGAACGCCGGCGGCGTGGAGGATGCGCACGGCCTCCGCCGCGACCAGCGGGGTTTCTTCCGCCGGCTTGGCCAGCACCGGGTTGCCGGCGGCCAGCGCCGCGGCGACCTGACCGGAGAAGATGGCGAGCGGGAAGTTCCACGGGCTGATGCAGACCACCGGGCCCAGCGGCAGGTGGGTGTCGTTGGCAAAGCCGTCGCGGACGCGGGCGCCGTAATAGCGCAGGAAGTCGATGGCCTCGCGCACCTCGGCGATGGCGTTGGCGGTGGACTTGCCGGCCTCGCGGATGATGAGGCCGAGCAGGGTCGGCATGCGCGCCTGCATCTCGTCGGCGGAGCGGAACAGGCAGGCGGCGCGCTGGGCCGGCGGGGTGGCGGCCCAGACCGGGGCGGCGGCCTCGGCGAACAGGAAGGCGTCGGCGATGTCGGCCGGGCCGGCCTCGACGCAAGTCCCAACGACGTCGCGGTGGTCGGCCGGGTTCAGCACCGGCTGGCTCTTGCCTTGGCGCTCGCCATCCGCCAGCAGCGGGGCGGCGGTCCAGGTCACGGCGGCGCTGTCGCGCATCGCGGCGGACAGGTCGGCCAGCGTGGTCTCGTTCGACAGGTCGAGACCGGCGGAGTTCGCCCGCTCCGCGCCGTAGAGATCCTTGGGCAGGGCGATCAGCGGGTTCTTTTCGCCCACCGGCAGGGCGGCGCGGGCCAGCGCCACCGGGTCGGCGACCAGATCGTCGATCGACACGCTCTTGTCGGCGATGCGGTTGACGAAGGAGCTGTTGGCGCCGTTCTCCAGCAGGCGACGGACCAGATAGGCCAGCAGGGTCTCGTGGGTGCCGACCGGGGCATAGACGCGGCAGGGCCGCTTCAGTGGGCCGACCACTTCCTTATAAAGAGGCTCGCCCATGCCATGCAGGCACTGGAACTCGTACTGGCCGACCTTGAACTCGCCGTTCAGGTGCGCGGCCATCTGGTAGATGGTCGCCAGCGTCTGGGCGTTGTGGGTGGCGAACTGCGGGAACACCGCGTCGGGTGCCGACAGCAGCCGGCGGGCGCAGGCGGCATAGGACACGTCGGTGTGCAGCTTGCGGGTATAGACCGGGAAATCCTCCAGCCCGTCGACCTGGGCGCGCTTGATCTCGCTGTCCCAATAGGCGCCCTTCACCAGACGGACCATCAGCCGGTGGCCGCTGCGCCGGGCCAGATCGACGACGAAGTCGATGACATAGGGGCAGCGCTTGCCATAGGCCTGGACGACGAAGCCGATGCCGTTCCAGCCCTTTAGGTCCGGATCGAAGCACAGCGCTTCCAGCAGGTCGAGCGACAGCTCCAGCCGGTCGGCCTCCTCGGCGTCGATGTTCAGGCCGATGTCGTAGCTGCGGGCCAGCCGGGCCAGTTCGGTGACGCGCGGCAGCAGTTCCGCCATCATGCGGTCGGCCTGGGCGCGCGAATAGCGCGGGTGCAGGGCCGACAGCTTGATCGAGATGCCGGGGCCATCATAGATGCCGCGGCCGGCCGAGGCCTTGCCGATGGCGTGGATCGCCGTTTCGTAATCGGCGTAGTAGCGGTCGGCATCGGCGGCGGTGGTCGCCGCTTCGCCGAGCATGTCGTAGGAATAGCGGAAGCCTTCCGCCTCCATTTTGCGGCTGTTGGACAGCGCCTCGTCGATGGTCTGGCCGGTGACGAACTGCTCGCCCATCATCCGCATGGCCATGTCGACACCGCGACGGATCAGCGGCTCGCCACCACGCAGGATCAGCTTGGTCAGCGCCGAGGACAGCGCCTGCTCGCCGCCGAAGCTGTTCCCCAACACACCCGTGACCTTGCCGGTGACCAGCAGCCCCCAGGTCGCGGCGTTGACGAACAGCGAGGGGCTGTTGCCGAGATGGGCGCGCCAGTCGCCGCCGGCGATCTTGTCGCGGATCAGCGCGTCGCGGGTGGCGCGGTCGGGGATGCGCAGCAGCGCCTCCGCCAGACACATCAGCGCCACACCTTCCTGGCTCGACAGGCTGTATTCGTGGATCAGCCCCTCCACCCCGCGCCCCTGCGGCTTGGCGCGCAGCGCGGCGATCAGCGTGCGGGCGGTCTGGGCCGCAGCATTGGTCACCTCGGCCGGCAGCGCCGCCTGATCGACCAGCCACGCCACGCAGTCCGGCTCCGGCCGGCGGTAGGCGGCGGTGATCGCCTGACGCAGCGGGCTGGCCGGACGAACGACGGGGGCGAAGGCGGCGAAGGGGCCGGTTCCGCTGGAGAGGGACGGCTCGGAGGCGGGGGCGGCGCTCGGGTCGATCATCTGGTTCATCGCGTGGCTGGCTCTGGTCGGGGGGCGTGGAGCGGCACCTGTCCGACGGGTTGCGGAGGCCGATCCGATGCCTGTCAGGCTAACCGATTTTCCGGGATCCTTTCCAACTGGTATTTATGCCATTTTACCGACTAAAGTTCTGAACCACGGCGGTTTGTCAGAATGAATTACGAGCGTCGGGACGAAATCTCAGAACATCCGGCCGGTTTTCAGGGCTGCATGACCGGCGCGTTCGTTTTTGCCGAACAAAAGTTGGCAATGCGTCCATGTTGCCGACGATACATAGAGCTCGTCGGGCTTGTTTTCGCAGATTCGATGGGATGGCGGGCGGAACGCCCGAACGGCCGGGAGTCAGCCCTTCAGCGGCTTGGGGCGGCTGGTTTCCGGCGGCTTGCGCACGGGGATCGGCGGCGCGGCCTTCTCCATGCCGCTCTCCCCCAGATAGGTCTGTGCCGCTGCAACGACGGAGCGCCAGGGCCGTTGCAGCGGGAATTCCGGCCATCCGTTGGCGAACAGGCCGGAGATCATCCAGCCCGCCATCAGCGTCACCGCCAATTGTTCGGAAAAACCGCCGGTCTTCAGGATCGGTAGAGCGAAATTGCGCCGCCGCTTGATCGGCCACAGCAACGGCAGGCCGGCCGGGGTCAGCAGGTCGCCGGCCAGATGGGTGAGATAGCCGACGATGAAGGGGATCAGCAGCCGCTGGTAGGCGGCATGCTCGTGCAGCACCCACAGGCAGCCGGCGATGGCCAGCGCCGAATGGGTGACGCCGCGATGACCGAAGATGTTGGAGATCGCGGTGGACAGCGGCTTGACCATCTGCCCCAGCGTCGACTTCGGATGGTCGATGTCCGGCGCCAGCGCCCCCAGAATCGCCGCGCCGAAGGCGACCGCGTCGAAGGTCATCCCGTACCGGCTCGACAGGTAGAACCAGGTGGCGCCACCGACGATTATGTGAGAGGACGCCATCACCGTCGGGTCACCGGGGCCTGAAGCTGGTCTCTGTCGGGACGGCTCCTGTGCCGGACCCGAAATTGTGGGGAGTTTGACCTTAGAATACTTTCCGGCCCAAGAACAATAATTCAAGCAGAAACAAGGGATTCCCTAAACGCATAACCTCCATGCGTTCGGCAACGGCGGGTTGCCGGAAGACCGGCGGCGGCGGGCGATTCACTCCTGTTCGTTCTTTGCCTGGGTCGCTTCGATTTCATCCAGCACGGCATCGGGGGCGACATCCTGCCGGATGACGTCCAGTTCGGCGTCGACCTCCGTCTCCACCCCCAGATGGCCGGCGATGGCGGAGACCAGCGTGACCAGCTTCGTCACCTCATGCTCGGCCAGCAGGCTGATCTGCAGGTCGAGGTCGGCGCGCTTGTCCGACACCGCGGCCATGCGGTTCTGGCTGATGAGGACGAAGGTGGAGAGGAAGATCGCCTCCACCGACGCGATCATCGCCAGCACGACGAAGGACGGATCCCACGGCTTGACGATGGGCAGCCAACCCAGATTGATCAGGATCCATCCGCCGAACAGGATCAGGTGCAGATAAACGAAGCGCATGCTGCCGGTGAAGCGGGTGACGGTATCGGCGATGCGGTCCTGCAGCGTCGCCTCCACCTCCTCCCGTTTGCGGCGGGCTTGCAATGCGTGGATGTTGCGCTCCAGCACCGCGCTGAGACCGCTGGCCTGGGGCGGCGGATAGGTGGGCGGGCGTTGTGCCGACATGGTGTCTCCGTGGTCTGCGGCGGCGGTTCGGCTGTCTCCATGATTCCGCGGTCGCCGTGACCGCCGCCGACAGGAAACCGTGGCGGCATGCGGGTGTTCCGGTCCCTGCCCGTCTGGCACGTGCCGGAACTCCGGCCGGGACGGGATGTTGGCCGAAGGACAACCGAAACCGGGAGAACCAGATGGACAAGTCCAGGAATCAGGATCAGGACCGCCAAATCTCCAACGCCGACAGCCCCAATCCGGGCGCCCAGGGCGGCGGCCCGGTCACCCCCGGCCGCGCCGGCCAGGGCATGGGGGTCGGCACCGGCAGTGCCGACGACCTGCCGCACACCGTCGGCGGCGGGCCGTCGACCACCGTCACCGTCGGCGAGGACACCGGCCAGCGCCGCGACCTGCCCGACCAGCACGCCGCTCCGCCAACCCCGAAGGAGGACGCCGGCAAGCGGCCGCGCAACCGCGAAGCGGGAAAGCCGGGCTGAGCGATTCCGCGCGAGGCCCCTGCTTCCCGCCCCTTCTTTCTTCCTCCGAACGCGCCGGCGCCGCCGCGGCGGGGTAGCTTGCTACCGCCGCGGGTGCCTGGCGTTTAATGGCATTACTCCCATCCGGCACGGGCGGGGCACATTCCCCATCCGCAGTGCTCTGGCATAGTTTCGCGGACCTGCCGGCAGTTGAAGCCGGGCACAACGCCAGGGAGTGGTCGCCGATGGACTCGAAGGAATTCGCAAGCGCGGCAGACGGATCATTGGATGGGCCCTTGGGGGATGGGCCCTTGAGCAATGGCGGCGGTGCGGCGGTTGGCGTCATCGGCAACCACCGCTTCGCCGCCTGGATGCTGTCCGTCGCGTTTCTGTTCGTTCTCAGTGTCGACACGCTGCTCGGCGTCGTTCTCAGGCCCTTTCTGGATGCCGGGCTCGACACCACGGTCTGGGACGTCCTGCTCCTGATCCTGGGCAAATCGCCGGAACACCTGCCGCTCGATTCCTGGGAACCCATGATGACGGCCTTCACCTGGCTGCATGACAATGGGCAAGGCAACGTCTACGACGCCATCTTCTTCACCAAGCATGTGAAGTTCCAATATCCGCTGACCTCGCTGCTGGTTCTGGAGGCGATGTCGGCGCTCGGCCTGCTCCATCTGCGGATCTATGCCCTGATCAACCTCCTGATGGTCGTCGCCACCGCCGGCGGCATGGCGCTGCTGATGCGCGAACTGGCGGAGCGCATGGGCTTCGACCAGACCGTGCGCAACGGGGTCAGCCGGCTGACGCTCGCGGCACTCGGCGCGGTGGCGACGCTGTGCTTCTTTCCGATCGTCAAGGCCTTCGCCGTCGGCCAGATGCAGGTGTGGCTGAACGCCGCCTTCGTCTTCGCCACCCTGTTCTACGTGCGCGACCAACGGGTGCTCGCCGGCGCGCTGCTCGGCGCATCGACGCTGATCAAGCCGCAGATGTCGCTGTTCCTGATCTGGGCGCTGCTGCGCCGGGAATGGGGGTTCGCCATCGGCTGGGCGGCGGTGGTGATTCCCGGCTTCGCCGCCGCCAGCGCCCTCTACGGCTTCGGGCCGTCGCTGCATTACCTCGACGTGTTGTCGTTCCTGGGCCAGCATGGCGAAAGCTACTATGCCAACCAGACCTTGAACGGGCTGCTGCACCGCCTGCTGCAGAACGGTCCCAACCTGCTGTTGAACACCAACGGCGAGGCCGAATGGCGGGGCAGCGCCTTCCCGGCCTACAATGCGCTCGTCCATGGCGCGACTCTGGTCTCCGGCATCCTGTTCGTTCTGTTCGGCCTGCTGTGGCGGATCCGGGACGGGGCTGGCAATCGAGGCGACCGGCGGCAGCCCATCGCCTCCTTCCTGGTGGCCGGGACCTGCTTCACCATCGGCACGCCGATCGCCTGGATCCCGCATTACGGCGTGCTGCTGCCGGTCTGCGCCTATCTGCTGTTCGTCCTGATCGACCTCGCCGCCCGGGACCGGCGCCGCGGTCTCGGCAAACTGCTGCTGCTGGGCATCGGATTCGCGATCGTGAGCAACGACTTCTTCCATCCCCTGAACGAGCTTGCCGATACCCCCCTCAACGTCCTGCAATCCTACCTGTTCTTCACGGCCCTGCTGCTGCTCCACCTGCTGGTGACGACCGCGGACACGCCGCGGGCGGCGCGGCAACCGTCCGCTCCGCCCCTGCCCGCGCGCTGACGGTCAGCGGAACGCCTGCCGGAACGCCGGGGCTCGCGCGCCTGTTGGTGAGCCAGATCACCCAACCGGCAGGAAGGAGCCCCGCCATGGCACGGTATTCGGGAGCAGGCTATTCGCACGGAGACGATACGGGCTGGCTGTCGGCGCGCGGGCTGGCGATGATGGCCGGCGGGGCGGCGCTGGCGCTGGTGGCGAGCCGGCTGCTGCCGCCGGTGGTGGCGCAGCTGGCCGGCACCGCCCGCCACGCCGCCGGCCGCGACGGCATCGACGCGCTGATCGACGACCATCGCCACATCCAGTCGCTGCTGGTGGAGATGGTGCAGACCCCGATGGATGCGCCGGGCCGCCGCACCCAGCTGCTGCTTCGCCTGAAGCGCCGGCTGGCCGCCCATGCCATGGCGGAGGAGGACGTCGTCTATCCGCTGCTGCACGACCAGGCGCGGAAGGAGGAGGACGCCAAACATCTCTACGGCGAGCATGCCGAGATGAAGATGCACCTGTTCGATCTGGAACAGACGCCGAAGGACGATCCGCGCTGGCTCGCCGTCGCGCTGGACCTGAAACGCATCGTCGACGGCCATATCCGGCAGGAGGAGGAGATCGACTTCCCCGCCCTGCGCAACAGCCTGGACGACGGCCAGACCGCCATCATGTCGGGCGGCGTCGCCCGCGAAAAGGCACTGATCCTCTGACCATCGCCTTTCGACAAAGGACCGGACGGCACCGGAACGCTCCGGCCGCCGGTCCTGTTGCTGAACGCGACCCAAACGAAGGCAAGAGTCGGGGAGACATCGATGAGAGCACTGGTCTGGCATGGCGCCAACGACATCCGCTGCGACACGGTCCCGGATCCGGAGATCGAGCATCCGCGCGACGCCATCGTCAAGGTGACGACCTGCGCCATCTGCGGGTCCGACCTTCACCTGCACGACAATTTCATGCCGGGCATGGAGAAGGGCGACATCGTCGGCCATGAATTCATGGGCGAGGTGGTGGAGGTGGGATCCGACGCCAGGAGCGCGCTGAAGGTCGGCGAGCGGGTGGTGGTGCCCTTCACCATCTGGTGCGGCGAATGCGACCAGTGCAAGCGCGGCAACTATTCGGTCTGCGAGCGCTCCAACCGCAACAAGGCATTGGCTGACAAGCTCTTCGGCCACACCACCGCCGGGCTGTTCGGCTACACCCACCTGACCGGCGGCTATGCCGGCGGGCAGGCCGAATATGTGCGGGTGCCGATGGCCGACCGCACCCACATCAAGGTCCCCAGCGGGCTGACGGACGAACAGGTCCTGTTCCTGGGCGACATCTTCCCCACCGGCTGGCAGGCCGCCGCCCAGTGCGACATCCAGCCGACCGACACCGTGGCGATCTGGGGCTGCGGCCCGGTCGGGCAGATGACGATCCGCAGCGCCGTCCTGCTCGGCGCCAAACAGGTGATCGCCATCGACCGCGTGCCGGAACGGCTGGCGATGGCCAAGGCCGGCGGCGCCATCACCATCAATTTCGAGGAGGAGAGCGTCGTCGAGCGGCTGAACGAGCTGACCGGCGGCAAGGGTCCGGAGAAATGCATCGACGCCGTCGGCATGGAGGCGCACGCCACCGCGACGCTCGACAGCATGATGGACCGCGCCAAGCAGGCGCTGATGCTGGAATCGGACCGCGCCCATGTGCTGCGCGAGATGATCTATGTCTGCCGCCCGGCCGGCACGCTGTCGATCCCCGGCGTCTATGGCGGGCTGATCGACAAGATGCCCTTCGGCATGGCGATGAACAAGGGCCTGACCTGGCGCATGGGCCAGACCCACGTCAACCGCTGGACCGACGATCTGCTGAACCGGATCCAGGAAGGGCAGATCGACCCGTCCTTCGTCATCACCCACACCGTTCCGCTCGATCAGGGCCCCGAGATGTACAAGACCTTCCGCGACAAGCGGGACGGCTGCATCAAGGTGGTCCTCAAGCCCTGAGGTGAAGAGATGGCCTATTACAACCGCTCCTCGGCCGGAGACAACCTCGCCCGCGGGCTGGGCTGGTTCAGCATCGGCCTCGGCGTCGCCGAGTTGATGGCCGGCCGAACCATCGCCCGCTGGATGGGGATGGAGGACAAAACCAACCTGATCCGCGCCTATGGCGTGCGGGAGATCACCGCCGGCGTCGGCCTGCTGGCTCTCGGCGATCCCAAGCCCTGGATCTGGAGCCGCATCGCCGGCGACGCCGTCGACATGGCGACGCTGGCGGAGGGGATGCGGGACAATCCGCGCGCCGGGAATGCCGGGGTCGCCTTCGGCGCCGTGCTGGCGGCGACGGCGGTGGACATCGTCTGCGCCCAGAAGCTGCACCAGGAGGAGGCCCATTACCGCAGCCTGCCGGTGCCGGACTACAGCGGCCGCAGCGGCTTCCCCCGCCCCGTCTCCGCCATGCGCGGTGCGGCCAGCGACGCTCCCATCGCCGAAGACATGCGGACGCCGAAGATCCTGCAGTTCCAGCCGGCGGCCGGCCAAGCCGCAACCTCCTGACACCGATGCAGCACCCGGCCGACCTGTTCATGAGCCTGTGGCGCCGGTTGCAGGAGCGCCGCGACGAGGTCCGCAATCTGGCTCGAACGCTGGAGGCGGACCACGCCCGGGCCGGCCGGCTGGCCGACAAGGCGGCGGAGCGCCTGCGGTCCGGTGTCCGGGCGCTGGAGGAGTGGGCCGGTTCGGATCTCGAGCGGACACTGGCGGCGGCGCAGGCCATCGACGCATGGTTCGCGCCGCTGGCCTGCCGCTATCGCCATCGGGCCGACGACCCTCTTCCGGCCGAGCGGCTGGAGGCGCGCCGCCGCCTGAACCGCGACGGGCGGTTCAACGCCGATCCGGCCGACGGGCAGCTGATCCTGCGGCCTGGCCTGCTCGCCCGCGCCATGAACATCCGCGAGACGGCACCACCTGGCGCCCTTTCACCCGGCGCCGATCCGGAGGCGTTCGATCCCGTCGATCTGTTCACCAACCTGCTGGCGGTGCCGCCCAGCCTGACCATCGAGGCGGAGCGCGAGGGCGATCCGAAACGGCGCATCGCGGTGGAGTACCGGCGCATCGCCGCGGTGTCCGACCAGGACCCGAGCGACCCCGCCTGGACGCCGGTCGTCGGCATCGTCCCGCTGGCCGAGGCGGAGGACGACCTCGCCATCCGCCGGTTCCGCCGCGACGGCGAGGACTGGTACGACCCGGCCCCGCGCGAGCTTGGCCGCCGCGCCGCCGACGCCATCGCCGGGCTGGCGGAGCAGGGCGCCAATTTCGTGCTGTTCCCGGAGGTCTCGGTCCATGCCGACTCGCTGGCCGCGATCCGGCAGGCACTGCGTGCCCAGGCGGTGGACGGGCCGATCCGCTATACCCTGCTCGGCGTGAAGGAGGTGGAGGGCCGGCCGCGCAACCGCGCGATCCTGCTCGACCGCTGCGGCCGGGTGGTCGCCGATCAGACTAAGCTGCATTGCTGGGACCTCGACAGCGACCAGTGCCGCTCCTACGATTTGCGCGACCGCAACGGCCGGCTGCTGGACTGCGCGCGCGAGGACATCGAGACCGGCGACCGCTTCACCCTGTTCGAGCTGCCCGACCTCGGCCGGCTCGCCGTCGCCATCTGCGAGGATCTGGGGCGGACGGAGCCGAGCGCCTGGATCGCATCGGGCATGATGGTGGACTGGCTGGTCACCCCGGTGATGGACAGCGGACTGACCACCGAACGCTGGCAGGCGAAGGAGGGCGGAGCCTCGTCGCGCGCCGGCTATTGCCGGGTGATCGTCGCCAACAGCATGGCGCTGTCGCACCGCTTCAACCGGTATTGCCGCGCCAACGGCGAAGAGGACAAGATCATCGAGGCGTGCGGCGTCGCCCTGCTGTTCCAGCCGCGGGCGAGCCAGGCCAGCGCGCCGCGCATCGCCTGCCTGACCCTGCCGCTCGCCGATCCGGCGCCGGGCTATGCCTGCGCCCGCTGGACGCCGGCCGACTGGCCCGCCCTGCCCGACCCGGAACCGGAGGGGAGCGAATGAACGCGTTGGAAGCGGCCTTGCGGACGCTGGGCGACGAGCTGCTCGCCGCCGTCGGGCGGGGGGATTGGGCGGTCGCGGATGCGGAACTGGAGACGCTGGCCCAGGAAGCGGTGGCTGCCGTCGTCGCCGATCGGACCGACGATCTTGCCGCCCTCGCCCGGACCGCCGCCCGATGCCACACCGCATTGTCCCTGCAGAACGATCAGAGCGGGGAGGCGATGCAGCGACTCGGCCAGTTGCGCATGCTGGCGGTCATGGTCGCCGCCGCCCGCAGCCACACCCCGCCGCGCCCGGCCGACGCTCTCCCCGCACCCGCTGGTGCAATTCTGTCGGCACTGGAGAGCGGGCCGCGGACTTGTCCCGCCATCGTCGAGGCGACCGGGCTGTCGGCGGAGCAGGTCGGCGCCGTCCTGCCGGAGCTTCGCGCCGCCGGCCTCGTCCGCTCCTGGCCGGCCGGGCGGCTGACCGTCAACGCACTCGAGTCGGGCTGACGTCAATCCACCGTGAAGGTGTTGCGCAGCGACCCGTCGGCGTTGACCATCTGATAGCGGCCATCGGGAAGCTTGTAGATCTCCATGCATTGCTGGCGCGGATCGATCTCCAGCGTCAGGCAATAACGGTCGTCCGACACCGTCCAATGGCCGTATTCGTTGCCCTTGCCGCCGGAAATGACGATCGACCCGTCCTTGGAAAAGCGGTTCAAGTAAGACTTGCCGCGTGCATTCACGATGCTCAGCGTGTGGCCGCCCAGCAGCGTCGACAGCTCCGGCCCGGTCAGGCGCTGGGCGCCCGGCTTGCGGTATTCCGGCTCGAACCCGGCGCAGGCCGACAGGGCCGACAGGCCGGCCAGGGCGGCCAGCGTCACCACGAGCAGACGCCCGCGACCAGGGGACGCGGGACGGGAATGGGATGACAATCGCATGGGGACGGGCCGCCTTTTCCGGTTCGTTGCACCGATCAAGATTGGCGGTGACGGCGTATCCGGCAAGTCATGAGGGTTCCCCGCCCGCCGCAAGAGTGGCGGCGGGGGGGGGCCCCCCCCCCCGGG
>NZ_LGQY01000036.1:0-43174 GCF_003116065.1 Azospirillum sp. TSO5
CGCCGCGCTGTCGTTCAGCGCCCCGCCGTCGGTGGAGCGGGTTATAGGCGCCCTCCCCCAAACCACGCAAGCGCTTTTTTCGTCGCCTCCCGCATTTTTATGTTCGCTGAACCGACTGATGTTTCCATCAGAGCAGGCCGAGCGCCCGCAGTTCAGCCGCCATGTCGGCCGGCAACTCGTCCCCTGCCCCGCCCGCAGCCGAGAGATCCTGGGGGGCAGCCTCGGCGGTCAGATAACGCCAGCCCTGGAAGGGGCGATGCGGGGTCGGCACCGTCTGCACGCGGTCGGCGGCGATCTGCAGGGTGCAGTAGCTCTCCCCCTCCTCGTCGGTGGCGGTGTCGATGGCGAGGATCGGCTGGCGCACCAGGACGCTGCCCTTGATGACCCAATAGATCGAGCCGCCGGCCAACAGTTCGTCGCCGCGCTTGGGCAAGCGGCGGGTGTAGACGGGGATGCGGGTCTGGCCGTCGGCCATTACGGCGCGGCGGTCCTGCAACTCCGCCAGATGGTCGAGGTCGCGGACACCGACGGCGAGCTTGATGAGATGGAGTGGCATGGGGACGCTGAAATCTCTGACGTGAAGAACGGAACCGCGCCCAACATAGCGCGCCCCCTGACATAGTGCGCTATGCAGGATTGTCCGTCTGCCGAGACCGCCGGGCGGATCTGCCCTCAGAGCGGATCGTTGTGGTCTGACCGGTTGGTTGGCCGGGCATGGCCGATGATGGCGCTGAAGCCGAACAGCAGCAGCAGCACACCCATGACGATCTCGATGCCGCAGACCAGGCGGACCGGCCCGGACACCGGGTGAATGTCGCCATAGCCGACGGTGGCGAAGGTCACGATGGAGAAATAGATTCCCTCGGAGAAGGTCAGGTCGCGCCTGACGCCTTCGATGACGAAGTTCGGCTCCGCCATGAAGCGGTCCATGATGGTGTAGATGGCGCCGAACAGGATGATGCAGAGCGAATAGAAGGTCAGGAAAGCGAAGGCCGGCAGGACCAGACGTGCCGATTGCTGGAAGAATCCTTCGAACAGCAGGCCGGCGTCGAGCAGGAAAATGGCGATGTCGCGCGATACCAGGGCGACGATGGCGGAGATGGCCGACATGGCCAGCAGGAAGATCGCGCCGATCGTCTGGGTGTCCATGTCCTGTTCGGGCACCAGGAAGGTCAGGGCGCCGATGCCCCAGACCGGCGCCATCCACAGGAAGACGCGGTCGAAATGTCCCCCCTCCCGCAATCGCCGCGACATCACGATCCGCCGGATGTCCTCCGCCCGCCACCAGGCCCCGCCCAGGAAGGCGACCAGCGGGAGGACGAAGGCGACGCTCTGGATCAGCGGACTGATGTTGTGGAAGTTGCTTTCCAGGAAGAAGACGAAGATGCAGGCATAGACGCCGATGAAGTTGGTCAGCGCCAGCGTGAAGAACTGGCTGCCCGGGAACAGATAGTGGAAGGCGCCGATCACGAGGCCGACCGATCCCAGCAGCACGAAGGTCAGATTGCCGGACACCGACCGGATCGACAGCGCGATCAGGCCGAGTAGCAGGGCCGTCAGCAACGCCCCGCCCAGCCAGGATTTGGATGCGCCCCTGGCTCCATGAGGTCCGCCGTGAGCGCCCCCATGGCCGTTGCCGCCGGAACTGCCGGGAGGAACCGCCGGGGGCGCGCTGGTCGTCCGGGGGCGGCGGTCGGGAACGATCTGGTCCATGGGGCGGCAAACCGAAGCGGAAACAGACACCGGACCCGGTGCCCGGACGAAGGTCCTATTTCGCAGTTATAGCGGTTTGCCCACCCCGGGAGTCAGCATTTTCCGCAGCTCTACCTGAGGATTCCGCCCTCTGCCCTACCAGCCGCCGGTGGCGAGCCAGCGGTCGACCATGTCGAGGCGGTCCCAGCCCCAGAACGGTTCGCCGTCGACGATGACGAAGGGCGAGCCGAAGACGCCGCGCTCCACCGCATTATCGGTTTCGGTGCGCAGCCGATCCTTGACCGCCGGGTCGTGGATGGCGGCGGCCACCGCGGCACGGTCGATGCCGACACTGCCCAGGGTCTTCGCCGCGATCTCCGCCACCGTGTCGGCCGGGCCGATGTCCCGCCCCTCCCCGAAATGGGCGTGGAAGAGCGCATGGGCCAGCAGCTTCGCCTGTTCCGGATGCTCGTCGGTCAACCAATAGAAGGCGCGCGAGGCGGCGACGCCATTGGCCGGAGCCGAATCGGGGAAGGTGAAGGGAGCGCCGGTCAGCCGGGCGATGCGGCCGACGTCATGGGTCAGATATTCGCCGCGCAAGGGCTGCTGCAGGTTGGGCTTCATGCCCGTCACCTTGAAGATCGCCCCGAGAAGGACCGGGCGCCAGGTGACGGTGCGGCCATGCTTCGCCGCCAGTTCGTCGATGCGCAGGCTGGCGAAATAGCCGTAGGGCGAGGCGAAGTCGAAATAGAAATCGATCGGGTCCGGCACGCGCGTTTCCTCTCCGACAGGTTTTCCGGAAAGGCTAACGCGGGCGCGGGACAGCGTCCAGCAGTGCATCCGGGGGGCGCCCGGGGAAGGCGCAATTCCCGAACGGCCCGGGCATCCCGTCAGACCGTGCGCACCTTGGCGTCGAAGACGTAGCCGGCGCCGCGTTCGGTCTTGATGATGCGGGGCTCCTTCGGGTTCGCCTCGATCTTGCGAC
Organism: Azospirillum sp. TSO5; assembly: GCF_003116065.1. Lineage (NCBI taxonomy): Bacteria > Pseudomonadati > Pseudomonadota > Alphaproteobacteria > Rhodospirillales > Azospirillaceae > Azospirillum > Azospirillum sp. TSO5. The sequence goes on from NZ_LGQY01000036.1 coordinate 2,678, forward strand.
GCAGGCGCAGGATCAGCACGTCGATGGACCGGTCGAACACCTCCGCCCCGTCGACGCGGGTGAGGTCGAGCAGCTGGTCGCGGGTCAGCACCCGCTGTGGCCGCTTGACGAAGGCCGCCAGCAGGCCGAACTCCGCCTTGGTCAGTTCCACCTCGCGCCCCTCCTGCCCGCGCAGGCGCTGGGCGGTGAGGTCGAGTTCCCAATTGGCGAACTGCACGACGGCGCGCAGCTCGTCCGCGCTGCGGGCCGGGCGGGCGTCGTTGGAAACGCGGCGCAGGACCGCCTTGATGCGGGCCAGCAGTTCGCGCGGGTTGAACGGCTTGGTCAGGTAATCGTCGGCCCCCAGCTCCAGCCCGACGATACGGTCGACGTCCTGGTCCTTGGAGGAGAGGATGATGACGGGAATCTGCGATTCGGTGCGGATCTGGCGGACGAGGCCCAGCCCGTCGCCGTCGGGCAGGCGCAAATCGCAGACCACGAGATCGACAGGGTCGCCATCCAGAGCCTGCCGGGCCGATGCGGTGTCCTGCGCCGTCGTGACCCGGTAGCCCTCTCCCGCCAGATATGAGGCCAAAAGCTCCCGAATCGGCTCGTCGTCGTCGACAGCGAGAATGTGCATGCCTGTTACCTCCCCAAATCTTCTTATCTCACGCGCGAGCGGCACGCAATGCGTTACAACCCCGTAACAGCCACGGCCGATTCGCCGACCACATGAGTTGGTTGAAACCGCGTCCTGCACCGGCGACATAAAAATACCGTTGCGCGGACATTAACCAGAAACAGGCTGCGGTTTAAATCCAGACCATCGAACAGGGGACGACGCCTCGCCTTTGGGCGCCGGACCAATGCCGTGATGGGGAAGCACCGCCATGTCGAACATCGATCATTGCCTGGAGCGCCTGGCCCTGCTCGACCGCGCCGACCGTCTTCTGAACGAGGTGCGGGTCTATGGCCAGCATGGCTCGATCCGCGAAACGCTGGCGCAGCACCGGCTGCTGCTGGGCGAGGCGAGGCGCCACCTCGACTCGGCGCGCTCGGTCGGACGGCTGGGCTGAGAACCATCGACAAGACCATCATCATGTCCGGCTGCAACGCCCAGGCGGCACCGATGCCGTCCCACCGCACCCTGCCCCAGAACAGGACGGCGAGGCGCCTGCCCGCCGACGGCCATCGCCGTCCGGCGACTGAGCGGTGCGCCCATCATTCCGGGTGCGTGCCGGGTGCCGCACAGGTTGCGGCCCATAATAGTGCCCCCCTGTGGCGCACGATGATGGAACGCTGGCTGGCGGCGGCGCCCTGACCGATCCGGACTTTCGGAAGCCCTCCTGTTGCGCTCTCCCTATTCCCGCCCGATTTCGCGCCTATGTCGGCATCCGGGAGTCACAGAAACGGAGAGACCCATCATGACCCGCGCCATCCTTCTCGCCTCCACTGCCCTGCTGATGGCGGCCCCGGCGGCGTTTGCCGCGACAGGCGGGCCGGCCGGCGGGCAGCTGGCGCTGACGCGGGTCCTGCTGTCCACCGGCGGCGTCGGCTATTTCGAATATGAGGCGACGGTGAGCGGCGATGCCGACCTGTCGCTGGAAGTGCGGCGCGATCAGGTCGACGACGTGCTGAAAAGCATCGTCGTCTATGACGACAAAGGCGGCGTCGGCACCATCGCCCTGCCGGGAGCCGAACCGCTGGACACTGCCTTCCGCGAGCTGCCCTTTTCGGCCGACGACCTCACCTCCCCCGCCACATTGCTGAACGCGATGCGCGGGGCGGAGGTGACGACCGGTGGCTCCCGCCAGTTGACCGGCCGGCTGATGTCGGTGACGGAGGAGACGGTGCGGCTGCCGGGGAACGACGGCGCCACCACCACGCGCCACCGCGTAACGCTGATGACTGGCGAGGGCCTGCGCCAGTTAGTGCTGGAGGAGGCCGACGCGCTGCGCTTCACCGATCCGGCGGTGCAGTCGCAGATCGACCGGGCGCTGTCGGCGGTGGCGGAGAACGCCCGGCGCGAGCGGCGGCGGCTGACCGTCCACAGCCGGGCACCGCAGGGCCAAGAAGGCGGACAGGGGGCCGGACAGGCGGCCGGCGAGCGGCGCGTCCGGGTCGGCTTTGTCGCGGAGATGCCGCTGTGGAAGGCGACCTATCGACTCAGCCTCGGCACTGGGCCAGGGCAAAACGGGCAGGCGGATAAGGGCAGCGGTGCGCTGCAGGGCTGGGCGGTGCTGGAAAATCTCAGCGGCGAGGATTGGCGCGGAGTCGACCTGACGGTGGTGTCGGGCAACCCGGTGACCCTGCGTCAGGCGCTCTACACCCCCTATTTCGTCGAGCGGCCGGAGGTGCCGGTGGAGGTGCTCGGCCGCGTGCTGCCCAGTGCCGACGAGGGAGCGGTGACGCTGAACGACGCCCGCCCGGCGATGCGGTCGCAGTCGGAAGCCTCGCGCGCCGGGGCGCCGCCCGCCGCCGCCATGGCCGCTCCGCCGCCGATGCCCGGCGCGCCGGCTCCGGCGCCGATGGGTGACGCTCTGGCGAAGGTCGCCCCCTATGGCAGCGCCGCGGGAACGCCGGCGATGGCCGCGGTGCGCGGCGCCGAGGCCGGTGCGGCGGAGGGCGCGCAGGTGCTGTTCCATTACCCGCAGCCGGTCAGCGTGCCGAATGGCGGGACGCTGATGATGCCGATTGCCGCGAGCACCCTGCCGGTGGAGCGGGTGGCGCTCTACCAGCCCGCCGCCGACGCCCGCCATCCGCTGGCGTCCCTGCGGCTGCGCAACGACGGCGACACCGCCCTGCCGCCGGGGCTGCTGACCTTCTATGACCGGGGCGCGGCGAACAGCGCTTATGTCGGCGATGCCCGCATGGCGACCCTGCCGGCGGGCGAGAGCCGGCTGCTGTCCTTCGCCGTCGATCAGGCGGTCACCGTCGATCGGGAGGAGAAGCCGAGCCGCCGGCTGTCCCGCGCCACCATCGCCGACGGTGTGCTGACCCTGTCGGTGACCGACCGGCAGAGCATGACCTACACCGTTGCCGGCGCCCCGGACGCCGACCGCGATGTCGTGATCGAGCATCCGCGCCGTCCCGGCTGGGAGCTGGCCGAGCCGGCGCATGCTAAGCCGGAGGCGACCGCCACCGCCTACCGCCTGCCGCTGGCGGTGCCGGCCGGCAAGACGGTGACGCTGACCGCCACGCTGGAACGGCCGCGGCAGGAGCGGATCGTCCTGACCGATCTGACCGCCGACCAGATCGCCGCCCGTGCCTCCGCCCCCGAATTGCCGACGGAGGTGCGTCAGGCGCTGACCACGCTGGCCGGCCTGCGGGCCGCCGTCGCCGAAAAGGAGCGTCGCATCGCCGAGTTGGAGCGCGAGCGGGCGGAGCGCATCGCCGACCAGGACCGCCTGCGCGAGAACCTGAAGGCCCTGCCGCCGGGCAGCGACCTGCACAAGCGGACGCTGGCGAAGATGGCGGAGGCGGAGAACCGGCTGGACGCGCTGGCGCGCGACCTGACCACCGCCCGCAACGAGGCGGAAGCGGCGCGGCAGACGCTGCGGGAGCGGGTGAAGGCTTTGGCGATCTGAGGGGTGTCGGCTTCGGATGCCCCCACCCCAACCCTCCCCCGCCCAGCGGGGGAGGTTAGGTGGGGTCTAGCGCCTACAGAGTCGTCGCGCTGCAATAGGCCCAATCCTCCCCCTGCAGGCCGAAGAAGGCCGCGACCGGCTTGCCGCTGGAGCGGTCGACGACGACGCGGAAGCGGCTGCCGGTGCAGGTGCCCTGGGGCTGCTTGGCGAAGGGCAGCTTGACGTGCTTGGACTTCAGGCAAGCGTCGGACATCTTCGGCGGGTTGGCCGGGCCGTCCACCTTCTTGCCATTCAGCACCATATAATAGGTGGTGGCCTGCCCGCCCTTGACGTCGGCCTTCACCTCGATCTTGCCGAAGCGGGACTTGTAGAGGCCGGCATCCTGTTCGCCATCAGGCGCACCGCTGGGCAGCGCGCGGAAGGAGATAGCGGCGCAAGCCGGCGGGTCCTTGGCTTCCGCCGGGGCGGCAGCCAATACGGCGAAGCCGCCGGCCAGCAGAAGGGCGACAGGGACCGACAACAGACGTGCAGACAGCATGAAAGAACCCTTTCGAACCGGTTGAACCGTCACTTCGGCATCAGGCAGATGGCGGTCTGCTGCATCAGGGCGCAATCCTTTTCCGCGCCGCCGTCCAGCATCGACACCTCGACCTGGGTGATGGTCAGGGTGCGACCCGGCTTTATGACGCGGGCGCGGGCGATCATCACATCGCCCTTGGCGGGCGCCATCAGGTTGATCTTGAACTCCACCGCCAGAACTTCGGCGCCCGCCGGCATCAGGCTGTAGGCGGCATAGCCGCCGGCATTGTCGGCCAGCGTGCTGACCATGCCGGCGTGGAAGAAGCCGTGCTGCTGCGTCAGCTCGGCGCGGAACGGCAGCCGCATCTCGCAGAATCCCGGCTCGACCGCCGTCAGCTCGATGCCAAGAGTCCGGCAGATCGGCTGCTGTTCGAAGGAGGCGAGACAGCGCGCCTTCCAGTCGGGGTCGCGGGGAACGAAGGTGTCGGCCAAGGCGAAGCACTCCGGCAAGGGGTCGTTGCGGGACAGCCTGCGTCAGCCGCCCCGCCGGATCAAGCCCGGAACCCTATAGGTCAGCCGCCGATCTCAGCTGCCGATCAGGCCCATCTGCGGGCTGGACGGTTCGGCCTGGGCCCGCATCGGCATGCGGCCGGCCAGATGGGCGGCGCGGCCGGCGCTGACCGCGTCGCGCATCGCCGCCGCCATCCGCACCGGGTCGCGCGCCTTCGACACCGCCGTGTTCAGCAGCACGGCGGCGCAGCCCAGTTCCATCGCCAGCGCCGCGTCGGACGCGGTGCCGATGCCGGCGTCCAGCACCACCGGCACGGGGCTGCGGGCACAGATCGTCTCGATGGCGTGCGGGTTGCGGATGCCCATGCCCGAGCCGATGAAGGCGCCCAGCGGCATCACCGCCGCCGCGCCGAGGTCGGCCAGCTTGCGGCAGGTCACGGGGTCGTCGTTGCAGTAGGGCAGCACAACGAAGCCGTCATTGACCAGTTCCTCCGTCGCGCGCAGCAGTTCCTCGACATCGGGATAGAGCAGTTCGCGGTCGCCGATGACCTCCAGCTTGATCCAGGGCGTATCCAGCGCCTCGCGCGACAACTGGGCGGTCAGCACGGCTTCCTTGGCGGTCATGCAGCCGGCGGTGTTGGGCAGCAGCCCGACCGGGCCGGTGGGGCGCCCGGCGGTGGCGCGAGCCAGCACGTCGACGAGGCTTTCCGAATAGCCGTCCAGGCTGATGCGCCGGATCGCCAGCGTGACCAGCTCGCTGCCGCTGGCCGCCAGCGCGTCGAGCATCACCTGCTGGTTGGGATAGCCGGCGGTGCCGAGGAAGAGGCGCGAGCCGAGGCTGCGCCCGGCGATGGTGAGGGTGTCGGTTTGGAGCATGGGGAGTGCCTTTTGAAAGGCCATCTCCCGAAGCGAACTATCCGGGGAAATCCCCCTCTCCCCCCCGGGAGAGGGTCGGGGTGAGGGGGGTGCACATGCCGGATTTTCCGAGAATCCTCGCCATGCTCCCCCCTCACCCTAACCCTCTCCCCGGGGGGGGGAGAGGGGATTCTTCCCGTGTCGCGGGGCGGGAGAGGGAAATTAAGGTCAACCGCCTTGGATCGGGCGGACGATTTCCAGGCTGTCGCCGGGCTGGAGCGGGGTCTCAAGCCAGCGGCGGCGGGGGACGACGGCGCCGTTCAGGGCGACGGCGACGCCCTGCGCACCCTCGGCGATGCCGCGGCCGGCCAGAAGTTCGGCCAGGGACGCGGCGGACAACGGCTCTTCGCGGCCGTTGATGCGGAGGACGGCGCTCATGCGGCGGCTCCGGCGGCGACGAAGCGGTCGGCGGCGAAGGGGCGCAGCAGCGGGTCGGTCTCGCCGGTCAGAACCAGCCGGGCGATGCCGTCGGCGGTCACCGGGGTCAGCAGGATGCCGTTGCGGTGGTGGCCGGTGGCGTGGATCAGGCCGGGAATGCCGCTGTCGCCCAGGATCGGCGCATCGTCGCGGCTGCCGGGACGGAAGCCGGCCCAGGACTCCTCGATCGGCAGTTCGGCGATGCCGGGCAGCGCACGCCATGCCCCCTCCAGCAGGGCGAACTGCCCGCCGGCGGTCAGGCGGTCGTCGAAGCCGCGCTCCTCCGTCGTGGCGCCGATCAGCAGCCGGCCGTCCAGCCGCGGGATCAGGTAGGTGCCGGGCGTCCACACCACATGGCGCAGCAGCGGCAGACGCGCGTCCATCCGCAGGCAGATCATCTGCCCCTTCACCGGCCGCACCGGCGGCCTGGCGGCGGGCGGCAGTCCCGGCACCCCGGCCGACCAGGCCCCGGCGGCCAACACCACCCGGTCGGCCCGGTGCAGCGTTTCGGCAACCCGCACGCCCACGGCGCGCTCGCCTTCCACCGCCAGCGCCACCTCGCCGCAGCGCTCATGCAGGCGGGCGCCGGCGGCCTCGGCGGCGCGGCGCAGGGATGCTGCAACCTTGCGGTTGTCGACCTGATGGTCACCGGCACAGAACAGCGCACCGGCGACGCCCGGCTGCAGGAAAGGCTCGCACCGCCGCACCTCGGCCCCGCTCAGCCATTCCACCGGGAGGCCAAGGTCGCGCTGGAATCCGTGCAGAAAACGGACCTTGGCGGCATCGTCGGCAGTGAGCGCGATGACCATGGTGCCTTCGCTGCGCAGATCGACGGCGATGCCGCTCGCGGCTTCGAGATCGCGAGCGAAATCCGGCCACAGCGCCTGCGAGGCGCGGGTCAGCGGCAACAGCCCGTCCTCGCCCGGCTCGGTCTCGACACAGGCGGCCAGCATGCCGCCGGCGGCGTGGGTGGCGCCGCGCCCAGCCTCTCCCCGCTCGAACAGGTCGACGCGGCAGCCGGCCGACGCCAGCCTCCAGGCGATGGCAAGGCCGATGCAGCCGGCACCGATGATGGCGACGGACGGACGGATGCCGGACTCAAAATAAGAAAATGGATGCGGTTCTGGCGCATGGATCATGCGGCGGCTCCCTTCGCTGGAATTACCCAGACAGGTTCGATGGGTGTGTTCTCAGCCGCGCGACCACCGCACGGCACCCCAGGCCTATGGCTTGCCTTATGCCAATGTTTCGCTGGCCCCACAAGCGGAATCGGTTCTTCCCGCCGGCGAGGCCGCCGCCCCCATATCAAGCACCCCTTACAACAAAAACACCGATGCCAGCCCCAGGAAGGCCAGGAAGCCGACGACGTCCGTCACCGTCGTCAGGAACACGGCACTCGATACCGCCGGATCGACGCCCAGCTTCTCCAACCCCAGCGGGATCAGTGCGCCGCTCAGGCCCGCCACCACCAGATTGATGATCATGGCGAGCCCGATGACGATGCCGATCAGCGGGCCGTACCAGACCAGCGCGATCGCACCGACCATCACCGCGAAGATGCCGCCGTTGATCAACCCGACCAGCAGTTCCTTGCCCACCACGCGCAGCGCGTTGGCCGACGACAGGTCGTGCGTCGCCAGCGCGCGGACGACGACGGTCAGCGTCTGCGTGCCGGCATTGCCGCCCATCGAGGCGACGATTGGCATCAGCACCGCCAACGCCACGATCTGCTCGATGGTGCCCTCGAACAGCGAGATGACGCCGGAGGCCAAAAAGGCGGTGGCGAGGTTGATGGTCAGCCAGCCGACGCGGCTGCGGGCGATGTCGGCGATGCCGCTGAACACGCCGGTGTCACCCGACCCGCTCAGCTTGCGCAGGTCGTCCTCCGCCTCCTCGTCGATGATGCGGACGACGTCGTCGACGGTGATGACGCCGATCAGCCGGCCGGCGGCATCGACCACCGGCGCGGAGACCAGCGCATATTGGCGGAACAGGTTCGCCACCTCCGCCCGCTCCATCGTGGCGGGGATGAAGTCGACCTCGCCGGTCACCAGATCGGCGATGCGCACGGCCCGGCGCTGGCGCAGCAGCCGCGACAGCGGCACCGCCCCCACCACCCGGTGCATCGGATCGACGATGAAGATGTCGTAGAAATCCTCCGGCAACGTATCGGTCGCCGCACGGACGAAGTCGATGGTCTTGCCGACCGTCCAGAATTCCGGAACCGCGACCAGCTCGCGCTGCATCATGCGGCCGGCGCTGTCCTCGTCGTAGGTCAGGTTCTCCTGCACCAGGGCGCGTTCGGCATCGGGCAGGTTCGCCAGGATCTGCGCGCGCGTCTCGGCGTCCAGATCCTCGATCAGTTCCACCGCGTCGTCGGTGTCGAGGTCGGCGACGGCGGCGGCCAGTTCCTGCGGCTCGAACCGTTCGATCAGCGCTTCGCGCAGATCGGGGTTCAGGTAGGACAGCACCTCGCCGTCCAGCGCGGCGGGAAGCAGGTCGATCAGGTCGGCGCGTTCGGCCGGCTCCGCCTGTTCGATCAGGTCGGCGATGTCGGCGGCATGCAGCCCGTCCAGCCGCGCCAGCACGGCCTCGCGTTCACGGGCGCGCAGCAGGCCGACGATCTCTTCCACGAACTCCGGCTCGACGCCGTAGGGACGTTCGTCATCCGCCTCGGGACCGGCATGGGGGCGGCCGTGGGCGTGGGCGGCCCCGTCCGGCCGAAGATCCGGCCGCAGATCCGGCGTGTGGGGATCGGTGTGCATGCCGGCACCCTCCCTTCGACGATGCATCCCCCGCATGCCTGAGCCGGGTGGCCGGCGGCATGGTAACGGCGGGACGGCTCCGCGACATCGGACGGGACCGATGGCGCTTGGGGCCGGCGTTCGGGGTTTGCGGGTTGTGGAAGCCTTCCGGCCGGTGCCGGGAGCCGTCTGCCAAGGGACGGGACCGGTGACGGCGGAAGCGCCCCCGACATAGAGGCGCCGCCCCGGTTTGTCCAGCCCGGTTCGGCGGAAACCGGCGGGCAACGGCGGCATCGGCCGCAATTGCCACCATATCCTTGCACCGCCGCGACCCTTCATGTTCCCATGCGTCTCGCGCTGCGTCCGCGGCGGCGCGGGATGAGGATGGGGACCGAAAGCACCGATGGAGTATGCCTTCACCACCGTCGGCGGTCGCGACGGCATCCTGCTGTCCGGCCGCTGCACCTACGAGGACGGCACCCGCTTCCACGACATGTTGCGCGACTGGGACTTCGCGGCCAGCCCGGTGGTCCCGATCGACCTGCGCTTCGTCACCTTCATCGATTCCGCCGCCATCGGGATGATGTTCATCCTGGCGAACCGCTGCCGCGAGGCTGGCGGCCACATCGTCGCCAGCGGCGCCGCCCCGCACGTCATCCGCGCGCTGCGCCGCGCCACGCTGGACCGCTACATCGAGTTCCGCTGACCCGGCCACGCCCCCCGCACGGCCCGAAATCGGGGAGGGTGGCACCCCGAACCGCTCGTCCCGGTCCCGGACGGCGCCTTCCGATGCGCCGTTGACCCACCATGTCATAAAAACGCAACACTGGCCGCTCCCGTACCCCCCCCCACCTTTGGAGCGCCTGTGGAGTACCTGCATCGTCTCGACCAGTCGCTGCTGCTGTGGCTGAACCAGTTCGCGGGGCACAGCGCGGCGTTGGACATGGCGGTGCGCGGGATCGCCAACATCTATCTGATCAAGCTGGGGCTGTTCAGCGCCGCCCTGTGGTGGCTGTGGTTCCGCCGCGAGGAGACGGAGGCCGGGCGCCGGCTGGTGGTGGACGCCATCGCCGCGGTGGTGCTGGCGGTGGCGGCGTCCATCCTGATCCAGGCGGTGATGCCGGCCCGGCCGCGCCCGCTGCACGAGGCCGGCCTCTCCTTCGTCCCGCCGATCGGCCAGAGCCGCGACGCCCTGAAGAACTGGAGTTCCTTCCCCAGCGACAACGCCGCGCTTGGCTTCGCGCTGGCTGCCACCTTCCTCCGCGCCTCGCGCCCGTGGGGGTTGCTGGCCTGCCTGTGGGCGGCGCTGGTGATCGCGCTGCCGCGGGTCTATCTGGGCCTGCATTATCCGGGCGACGTCACCGGCGGCGCCCTGATCGGCATGCTCAGCGCCTTCGCCGTCGCCCGGCTGCTGCCGATGGGCGGCATCCACCGGCTGGTCGCCTGGGTGGAGGAACGCTGGCGCCCCTGGTTCTACGGCGCCGCCTTCCTGGTGATCTACGAGATGATGGTGCTGTTCGAAGATGTCCGCCGCGCCGCCGGGGGTGCGTCCAAGCTGCTGCACGCGCTGGCGGGGTAAGCCCCGGATACCGAAGCCCGGATACGAAAAAGCCCGCTCGGTCTTGCGACCAGCGGGCCTTTCGGTGTTCCCGTATCCCCGGGATGGTCCCATCTGCATGGGAGAGTGGTGCGGTCGAGAAGACTCGAACTTCCACGGGTTGCCCCACAGCGACCTCAACGCTGCGCGTCTACCAATTCCGCCACGACCGCATCAGGCTGGTAGTCCCCGACGCTCGCTCGCGCGCCTCATCGGGTGGAGCGGGTAGATATCAGCTTCCCGATGGCCGATCAAGCGTTACAATCATCGTCTGCGAAGAAAAATTCGGGACGGCCTTCCGGCCGCTCCGCCCACACCGCCCGCCGACGCCATCAGAGACCAGATCGAATGACCTCCCCGACCAGCCTGTCCGCCAGTCAGCCCGATACGTCCGTCCCGCAGCAGATCGAGTGGCGCATCTCCGACCAGCCGGTGCCCTACCCCGACGCCATCGCCGAGATGGAGGCGCGCGTCGAGGCGATCCGCGCCGGCACCGCGCCGGAACTGGTCTGGCTGCTGGAGCATCCGCCGCTCTACACCGCCGGCACCAGCGCGCGCGACGAGGATCTGCTGGAGGCCGACCGCTTCCCGGTCTACCGCAGCGGGCGCGGCGGCCAGTACACCTATCATGGGCCGGGACAGCGCGTGGCCTACGTCATGCTGGACCTGAAGAAGCGCGGTGCCGACATCCGCGGCTTCGTCCGCGATCTGGAGGAATGGATCATCCGCACGCTCGCCGCCTTCAACATCAGGGGCGAGCGGCGGGAGGGCCGCGTCGGCATCTGGGTCGACAAGCAGCCCTATGGCGGGCTGAAGGGCCAGGAGGACAAGATCGCCGCCATCGGCGTCCGCGTGCGCCGCTGGGTCAGCTTCCACGGCATCGCCCTGAACGTGGAGCCGGACCTGTCCCATTTCGGCGGCATCGTCCCCTGCGGCATCGCCGAGCATGGCGTCACCTCCATCGTCGCTCTCGGCCAGCTGGTGACGATGGAGGACGTCGATTCCGCCCTGATCGCGGCATGGCCGGAGGTGTTCGGCGGCCCGATGCGGGGCGAGGAGGACGGCGACGGGGACGCCTAGTACTTCTTGAACCCGCCGGCGGCCGGGGTGCCCGCCTGGGTGCCGGCGGGGTTCACGCGCGGGTCTTGGTTATCCATCGACTGCACGGTGCAGCCGGTCGAATCGCCATTGCGGAACAGGTAGATCTTCTTGCGGTCGGCCTTCTTGCCGGGATCGTGCAGGTTCAGCCCATGGCCGAAGGCGACGCCCAGCACCTCGCCCTTGTAATAGGCGCGGAAGCGCATCGGCTCGATCTCGTTGAAGCGCAGGGCAGCGCAGTCCTTGCTCAGTTCCTTCTCGAACTTGCCGGCCTTGCGCCAGTCCTCCTTGGAGCGGATCGTCATCCATTGCGACGGCAGCGCGTATTGCACTATCGGCGGCGCGATCGGCAGGCTGGCCCCCGGCTGCGGCGGCGCCATGTGGCCCTGCTCCGTCCGCTCCAGCGCACCGGCCAGCGCCGGGGCGGCCCCCAGCAGCGTCAGCCCGCACAGCCAGAGGGCTGCCTTGACGGGCGCATCAAATCCGGACATCGAACCCACGCTCCTTGACCTCGCCGACCGGTTTCTCCTTGGCCGGCATTTGAATGGATGGCGCGGCAGTGGCCACCTCCCCCAGCCGTCCGGAGAGTGACAGCGACAGGTTCAGCGCTCCGCCTTCCTCCGGCGCACCCAGCGGCTGCAACGTCACCGTGCCTTCCAGCCCCTGCGGCGGCCCGGACATCGCCCCGCTCAGCGCCGCCATGACGCGGCCGAGATCGTCGATGGCGACCCGATCGGTCTCGACCGTCAGCCCCTTGCCGGGACGGATGGCGGAGCGGAGGGCGCCGAGCATGGCGGCCAGCCCCTCGCCCTTCTCCTCGGCCGGCACCCGCGCCACAACCAGAGCCGCATCGGCCAGCCTGACATCCACATGCCCATCTGCCAGGGCAAGGCCGACCCCCCGCAGATCCACCGCCACATCCCGCCCGGCGTCCTCGCCCAGAGGCCGCAGCTCGCCGGCCGGTCCGTCCAGCGCCAAGACGGCGGCCCGGCGCTCCGCCTCGCCAAAGCGGGCGACGAGCGCGGTTTCAGCGGTGGCGGCATCGCTCCCATCCATGCCGAAGGCGGCCAGCAGCCGCCCCAGATCACGCGCCAGCGCCTGGATCGCCGGCCCCAGCCAGTCGGCAAGGTCGGCAGCCTGCGGTTCGGACGGCCGCGCCGGCGCATCCTGCACCGCCTCCGGCCCCAGGCTGAGGCGAACGGCCGGGTCGCCGCGTCCCGGCGCGGCAGGAGCCTTTGGCGGCGGCGCAGACACGGTCGCGCGGACAGCCTTGCCCTTCGCCTCCGCCGCTTTGGCGAAGACTCCAGTGAGCATGGCCTTCATGCCGGCCACATCCGGTTTCCTGGCGGTCATCCGGCTACCATCCCCAAAACCACTGAGGGGCCAGCATGGCGCCGTCATGGTTAGCGGAACGCTAATGCGGGACCTAGACCGTCGGCCGCTGCTCGAACCCCACCATTCCGGGGTCCTGCTCCGGTTCGGACACCACGTCGCGGACGATGGCCGACGGCGGGCCGCGGCGGCAGGCGTCCAGCATGCGGTCGACGGCATCGGCGGGGCCGGCGAACAGAGCCTCCACCGTGCCGTCACTGCGGTTGCGCACCCAGCCGGTCAGGCCGAGCCTGTCTGCCTGATCGACGGTCCAGCCGCGATACCACACCCCCTGCACCTTGCCCTGGATGCGGACGCGCACCGCCTTCCGGCCGACAGCGCTCATGCCGCGCCACCCTTCGCGGCGGTGCTCCGTTTGCCCTGTTCCTCGTCCAGCAGGGCCTTGCGGGATAGCTTTCCGATCATGGTCTTGGGCAGCTCCTGGCGGAATTCCACGACTTTCGGCATCTCGATGGGCGACAGCTTGTCCTTCAGGAAGGCGTGCAGCTCCTCGGCGGTCAGGCTCTGTCCATCGTCCAGCCGGACATAGGCCTTCACCGTCTGGCCGCGATACTCGTCCGGCAAACCGGCCACCACGCATTCGGCGACCGCCGGGTGCAGGTAGATCGCCTCCTCCACATTGCGGGGATAGACGTTGAAGCCGCTGCACAGGATCATGTCCTTGATGCGGTCGACGATGGTGGTGTAGCCGTCCTCGTCCATCACCCCGACATCGCCGGTGTGCAGCCGGCCGTCGATCAGCGTCTGCGCCGTCTCGGCCGGGCGGCGCCAATAGCCCTTCATCACCTGCGGCCCGCGGATGCAGACTTCGCCCTTCTCGCCCGGCGGAAGGACGCGGCGCGGTTCCTCCAGGCTGACGATCTCGACGATGGTGCCGGGCAGCGGCAGGCCGATGGAGCCCTTCTTGTCCGAATGCAGCACCGCCGGATTGACGGTGGCGACGGGCGAGCATTCCGACAGGCCATAGCCCTCCACCAGCGTACAGCCGGTCGTGCGCTCGAACGCCTCCTTCACCTCCAGCGGCAGCGGCGCCCCACCCGACATGCAGAAGCGGATCGAGGAAAGATCGAACTTCTCCAAGTGTTTATGGTGGTTGATCGCGGTGTAGATGGTCGGCACGGCGGGGAACAGGGTGATCCGCTCCGTCTGAAGGGTGCGCATCACCTGCTCCAGCTCGAAGCGCGGCAGCAGGACGATCTCCGCCCCCAGATGCAGGCCGAAATTCATCACCGCGGTCATGGCGAAGACATGGAACAGCGGCAGCACGCCCAGCATGCGCTCCTGCCCATCGTCACGTCCTTCGCCCGGCTTGCGCTCCTTCGCCGCGTACCATGTCGCGCACTGGATGGTGTTGGCGTAGAGGTTGGCGTGGGTCAGCATCGCGCCCTTCGGCACGCCGGTGGTGCCGCCGGTGTATTGCAGCACCGCGACATCCTCCTGCGCGTCGATGGCGACCGGCGTCGGCCGGCCGTCGTTGGCGATCAACTGGGCGAAAGGGATGTGGCGGTCGTCGCGCGGGATCGCCGCGATCTCCGCCCGCTTGGCGATGGGGAACAGCCAGTTCTTCGGAAAGGGCAGGATGTCGGCCATGCGGCAGATCACCAGCCGCTTCAGCCCAGTCTCCTCCAGCATCCGCGCCATCTTGCCGTAGAGCAGCTTGAGGTCCAGCGTGACCATCAGGTCGATGTCGCTGTCGCCGATCTGGTGGATCAGTTCGCGCTCGGCATAGAGCGGGTTGAAGTTCACCACCGTGCCGCCGGCCTTCAGGATGGCAAAGAAGGCGATCACGTAATAGGGCGTGTTGGGCAGGAACAGCCCGACCCGCGTGCCCTTCCCCACCCCGATCGCCTGGAAGCCGCGGGCGGCGCGGTCGACCAGCCGCCCCAGTTCGCGATAGCTGGTGCTCTTGCCCAGGAAGTTCAGGCAGGGCTTGTCGCCATGGCGGGCGACGGCGCCCTCCAACAGCTCGGTCAGCGGCCGGGCCGGGATGGGCATCGCCCAATCCACCGTCGGCGGGTAAGAGGCCAGCCATGGATAATCGGGCAGCTTGCGGGCGGCATCTCCCATCGCGCGGTTCCTCCCCTGAGTTCCTGGTCCCGGTGGCCGGTTTCGCCCGGCACCGCCGCCGCCCCGAGTCTACGCCGGGAAGCGGGGGATTATCCCCTGGAGAGGAGATGGGATCGCCGCCATCCTGAACAAGCAGGAGCTGTGTTGCCTGCCGCCCTATCGCACGCCGCGCAGCCGGTGCAGCACCTCCACCGCCATCCATTCGGCAAGGTTTCCGTCCTCGCCATCCAAAAAGACGGCGACGGAGACCGGAACCGGCCCCGGCGCATGGAAGGCGGCCGGCGTGACCCCCGGCCCGCCGCCGGTGTGGCCCCAATAGGGTCCGGCCACCGGGTCCAGCTCCACCATCATGCCGAGCCCATAGGACGGCTCGACCCAGGGCCGCCCGCCCATCGGCCCGCCAACCGGCAGCCCATCCCGCATCCGCCGCAGCAGCGCGTCCGGCAGATAGTCCTCGGTCAGGCCATGGACAAAGCGGCAGGCATCCGCCGCCGTCATCGCCACCACCCCATGCGACACCCAGCCGGGATGATAGACCTCCTCCACCGGAGCCCCGCCGAAGCTCGGGCTCGGACCGAAGAACAGCCCGGCGAGGTCGGAGCGGTCGCGCAGAAGCGACGCGCTGGACAGGCCGAGCGGGCCGAAGACCTCGCGCGCCAGCAGCTCCGCCAGCGGGGCGCCGCCCGCCCGCTCCAGCAGCCGGCCGATCAGCAGATAGCCGATGTTGGAATAGGCGAAGCTGCCGACCGGCACCCCCTCCACCCCGCAACGGGCGAGGAACTCGTCACCGCCCCAGGGCTCCGTGCCGGCGGCGACGGCGGCATGGTAATCGGCCCGGCCGCCATAATCGGGCAGTCCGGCGCGGTGGGTCAGGATCTGCGCCACGCTGACCGACACCGGCCGCCCGGCCAGTTCCGGCAGCCAGCGCTCCGCCGGCCCATCGAGATCGACCACGCCGCGCGCGGCCAGCCGCAGCACGGCAGCGGCGAGGATCGTCTTGGTCAGGCTGTAGACCAGGGCGCGCCGGTCGGCCGGATCGGCCGCCGCCGCTCCGCTCACGGGCTTCCGCCGCAGCACCAGCGTACGGATCGGCTCCGCATCGGCCCCCCGGCCGCGGAGAAAGGCGACGACGGCAGTCCCGGCCGGGGCGGGGCTCGCGCTCTCCTCCCCCAGCAGATCGGTCAGGGCAGCGGCCAGCAAGTCCGGTTCGGTATCCGCACCCGCCAAATTATTCTTGTTCTTGTCCATCACTCGCCCACTCCCGCTACCCGTCCTGTTTGTCACCACAGATAAGAAGGCACCCACAAGGCAAAGGAAAATCGGGTCCGCTCCTACTGGGGCGCCCCGCAGGTGGGCCGTTAACCACAACTGTCGGCTGTCACCCGCCGCCGACCTGCTGTATCCTTATGAAACCGCCCCCGTGGAGGGCCGCGCCATGCCCGTGATGGACGCCGACCAGCGCCGGAAACTGGAAGACCAGCTGCTTCGCAAGGCGGAGGAAGCGATACGGACCCTGCGCCGGGAGGCGGAGACCGGCGACCCCGCCCGTGTCGATTCGCTGGCGGAAGCAATGGCCGGGCTGCTGAAGACCCGGGAATTCCCCAGCCTGCGCGCCGCCGAGTTCCGCGAGCTGACCCGCGCCGTCCAGCGCGGCGCCTATCAGCGCAGCGTCGATTCGCTGCTGATCCAGGCCGAACGCTGCGGCCATCGCGGCGACGAGAAGGGACGCAACGCGCTGCTGACCCAGGCCAAGGACCATTTCGCCAAGGCCCTGCGTTTCGGCGCCGACGACGAGTTCCGCCACGGCGTCGAACGGCGCGTGCAGGCGACGCTGATGACCAGCAAGGACGGGGTGGACGACCGCACCAAGCAGGCGGCCAAGCACAAGCTGGACCAGCACGATGTCGGCGCCAAGCCGCCCAACGGCATCGAGCGCCGCCGCGCCATCCGCTACATGGACCCGGTCCTGGCAGTGGAGGCGGAGGGGCGGCGCTGCACGACGATCAACTGGTCGACCCGCGGCCTGCTGGTCGATCTGCCGCCGGAGGAATTCGCCCATGCCGTCGGCGGCAAGCTGCGGCTGGAGCTGTATTGCCCGGAGATACCGGAGACCATCGGTCCCGATAAGACCAGCCATCGCGTCGGCGGCCGGCAGATCGCCCATGTGGTGCGCCTCGACCCCGACCGCCGCGCGGTGGCCCTGTCCTTCCCCGACATCAGCACCGTGATGCTGGACCTGATACACGCCATGAAGGAGACCGGCATCAAACCCGAACCGGAGCGCTGACCGCGCTGCACCGCGCCCTCAACCACCGCCCCTCAGCCAGCAATGAAGCGCCCGTTATGGCCGCGACGCAGCGGATGTTCGTCCGGACCGGCGACGGGCAGCAGTCCATTGATGCGCGCGCCCGCCTCGGCCGGCAGGCAGAACAGGTTGATCCCCATGCCAAGCCCGTGGATCTCCGTGCCGTTGTCGACCAGCCCATGGCCGAAGATCGGCTCGGACCGGCCGGCGAAGTTGGCGGGATTGTGGAAGGCGGGCAGATACCAATAGCAGGCATAGCCCAGCTCCCCCAGCAGGCGGATCAGGGCCGCCGACTTGTCCGGCCGGTCATTCTCCACATAGAGGACCGGACGGTCGCGGGCGATCAGGCCGCGCGCGCCCTCCAGAACCTCGGCCTCCATCCCCTCGACATCGATCTTGATCAGACGGATACGGCCCGCTCCGTCAGGAGCCAGACCATCCAACCGATGAACCGGCACCGGCCGGTCGCCGGCCAAGGCGTCAAGCGACAGCGCGCCGTAATTGCCCTCCGCATCCATCGCCACGCCGGCAAGATGCAGCACCCCATCGGCGGCTCCGGCGGCGGCCAGCATGCCGTCCGCCCAGTCCAGCCCGTTCAGCGCCAGATTGCCGCACAGCAGCCGATGGTTGGCGTCGATCGGTTCCAACGCCAGAACCCAGCCGGTGGGGCCGACCAGACGGGCCAGCGCCACCGTGTGGGCGCCGATGTTGGCGCCGACGTCGATCACCCGGTCGCCGGCCCGGACGCACTGGCGGAACAGCGCGACCTCCTGCTCGAAATACTCGCCGTAATAGTCCAGCGACCGGCCGACGACGCTGTCGGTGCGCCGGTACATCATCAGGCCGTGCCTCGCCCTGACCAGTCCGACCGGCCCCGCTCCGCCCAACAGATCCTCCGCCATCGCTCCCCCCTGCATTGCCATGGGGGGAGTGTAGCGGAGCCGGTCCTATACGTCACATCACGCCGATCCCGCTGGGCGCCGTCACGGCATGTTCCTTCAGGATCGCTTCGGAGATCGCCGACACCTCGATCAGTTGGACCTCGTAGCCCCACAGGTTGGCGATGTGGCGCAGCACCGCCTTGGCGTCGCTCTCGTCCAGCAGCACACCGTTGGTGACGCGGTGCTGCAGGATCAGCTTGCGGTCGCCGGCAAGATCGACGTCGACGATCTGGATGTCCGGCTCCAGATAGCCGAGGTCGTACTGGCGGGCCAGCTTCTTGCGGATGTCGCGATAGCCGCGCTCGTTGTGGATGTGATCGACCAGCAGATAGGGGTCCTCCGCGTCGTCGCGCACGCTGAACAGCTTCAGTTTCCGCATCAGATGCGGGCTGAGATATTGCAGGACGAAGCTCTCATCGCGGAAATTGGCCCAGGCCTCGCGCACCGCCGCCATGCCGTCGCCCTGGCCGGCGAGGTCGGGGAACCACTGGCGGTCCTCGTCGGTCGGTTTCTCGGCGATGCGGGCGATGTCCTGCATCATCGCGAAGCCGATCGCGTAGGGGTTCAGGCCGGAGAAGCGCTTGTCGTCGAACTCCGGCTGGAACACCACCGAGGTGTGGGAATGCAGGAACTCCAGGAAGGCGCCTTCGCTGATCTGGCCGGTCTCGTGCAGGCGGCTCATGATCTGGTAATGGACGTAGGTGGCGCAGCCCTCGTTCATCACCTTGGTCTGTTTCTGCGGATAGAAATACTGGGAGATGTGGCGGACGATGCGCAGGATCTCGCGCTGCCAATGCTCCAGCCGCGGCGCCTTCTTCTCCAGGAAATAGAGGATGTTCTCCTCAGGCAGTCCCAGCAGCTTCTTGCGCTCCGACACCGACTTGGCCGGGCGCGGGCCGGCAGCGGTTTTGGGCACCGTGCGCCACAGATCGTTGAAGGTCTGGTCCTGATATTCCTGCCGCTCGCGCTCGCGCCGCTGTTCGGTCCGCAGGTCGGAGCGCTTCTTCGGATACTTGTGCACGCCCTGGCTCATCAGCGCATGGGCGGCGTCCAGCACCCGCTCCACCGCGGCATGGCCGTAGCGTTCCTCGCAATGGGTGATGTAGGTCTTGGCGAATTCCAGATAGTCCAGGATGCCCTGGGCGTCGGTCCATTGCTGGAACAGCTGGTTGTTCTTGAAGAAGTGATTGTGACCGAAGGCGGCGTGGGCGATCACCAGCGTCTGCATCGTCATGGTGTTCTCTTCCATGATGTAGCTGATGCAGGGGCTAGAGTTGATGACGATCTCGTAGGCCAAGCCGCGATAGCCCTTGCGGTACATCATCTCGTCGCGGGCGAAATGCTTGCCGAAGGACCAGTGCTTGTACATCAGCGGCATGCCGATGGACGAATAGGCGTCGAGCATCTGCTCGGCGGTGATGACCTCGATCTGGTTGGGATAGACGTCGAGGCCCATTTCCTTCAGCGCGATGTGCTCGACGGCGTCGTAGACGCGCTTGATCTTGTCGTAATCCCACTCGACGCCGTCATACAGCAGCGCGTCGGGTCTGGTGATCACAGCGGTCATTCTCGATCTCCCCCTACCGCCCCCCCGGCTATGGGATGGGGGCGGTGATTTCCCTTTATCCCCTTACGCTCCCGCCTTCTCGCGGGCGAACAGCTCGCGGAAGACCGGGAAGATCTCCCGGCGGGAGCGGACGCGGCGCATCGCCAGCGGGCGTTCCGGGCTCTGCACCTGCTTGTAGGTGCGCCACAGCTCCGTCTCGCGGCCCAGCGCCGACAGGCCCATGTTGTGCTCCGCCGCCACCTCGATGTAGGCGAAATACTGGCACATCGGCAGGATGACATCGCGCAGCAGGGTCGCCGACTTGGCGTTGTCCGACGACATGTTGTCGCCGTCCGACGCCTGGGCGGCGTAGATGTTCCATTCATTGTGCGGATAGCGCTCCTGCACGACCTTCTGCATCTCCTCCAGCGCGGTCGACACCACGGTGCCGCCGGTCTCGGTGGAGTAGAAGAAGGTTTCCTCGTCGACCTCCTTGGCCTCGTGGGTGTGGCGGATGAAGACGATGTCGACCGACCGGTACCGCCGCCGCAGGAACAGGTACAGCAGCATGAAGAAGCGCTTGGCCAGATCCTTCATGTGTTCGGTCATCGAACCGGACACGTCCATCAGGCAGAACATCACCGCCTGGGCGATCGGCTTCGGCACCGATTCGAACCGGTTGTAGCGGACGTCGATCGGGTCGATGAAGGGAATGCGCTTGGAGCGCAGGACGATGTGTTCCAGCTGTTCGCGCAGCGCCTGGATCTGGTCGGCATCCTCACCGGCCTCCTCGGCCTCGCGCAGCAACTCCTCCAGCTCGCGGATTTCATCGCGCTTGGGGCGTTTCAGCGCGATGCGGCGCGACAGGCTGTTCCGCATGGTGCGGACAAGGTTCAGGTTGGCGGGCGATCCCGACACCGAATAGCCGGCCCGGGTCAGCGTGTGCGATTCCGACTGCTTGACCTTCTGCTTCACCAGATCGGGAAGCTCCAGATCCTCCAGGAAGATGTCGAGGAACTCGTCGCGCGACAGGACGAAGCGGAACTCGTCCTCGCCCTCCCCGTCGGCGCTGCCCTCGCTGCCGCGGCCGCCACCGCCGCCGTCCGGGCGCTGGATGGTGTCGCCTTCCACATATTCCTTGTTGCCGGGCACGACATAGTCGCGCACACCGCCCTGGCTGGCGCGGTGGAAGGACGGTTCGCGCACGCCGCCGGCGGCGATCGTCACCTTCTCGCCGTTCTCGATATCCTGGATGCCCCGCTTGCCGGAGGCGTCGCGGACCGCCTTGACCACCTGTTCCTTGGCACGGCGCAGGAAGCGCTGGCGGTTGGCCAGGCTCTTGCCTTGCGGGTTCAGGCGACGGTCGATGATGTTCATCAAGGGGCTGGCCCTCCCACCCGTTTCGTCACGCGGCCTTCGAACTCTGACAGCATTCTATGACAGTGGGGTCGCCGCGGGGCGTTGCAACACCCCGCCCCGCGGCAATTATGCACCCAGCAGTCTACTGAACTCAGCCCGCCTGCTTGACCCGCATGTACCACTCGACCAGCCGGCGGACCTGCCGCTCGGTGTAGCCGCGGGTCATCATGCGCGAGACGAACTCGGTATGCTTCTTCTCGGTCTCGCCGTCCTTCTTCGAGCCGAAGCTGATGACCGGCAGCAAATCCTCGACCTGGCTGAACATCCGCTTCTCGATCACCTCGCGGATCTTCTCGTAGGAGGTCCAGGACGGGTTGCGTCCGGCATTCGCCGCCCGGGCGCGCAGGGCGAACTTCACCACCTCGTTGCGGAAGTCCTTCGGGTTGGCGATGCCCGCCGGCTTCTCGATCTTGGTCAGCTCCTGGTTCAGCAGCTCGCGGTTCATCAGCTGGCCGGTGTCGGGATCCTTGAAGTCCTGATCCTCGATCCAGGCGTCGGCATAGTCCACGTAGCGGTCGAACAGGTTCTGTCCATAATCGGAGTAGGATTCCAGATAGGCCTTCTGGATCTCGTTGCCGATGAACTCGGCATAGCGCGGGGCGAGTTCGGCCTTGATGAACTCGACGTACTTCTTCTCCGTCTCCTCCGGGAACTGTTCGCGCCGGATTGCCTGTTCCAGCACATACATCAGATGCACCGGATCGGCCGAAATCTCCGTCGAGTCGTAGTTGAAGGTCGAGGCCAGGACCTTGAAGGCGAAGCGGGTGGAGATGCCGCCCATGCCCTCGTCGACGCCGGCCTGATCCTTGTACTCCTGCATCGACTTGGCTTTGGGATCGGTTTCCTTGACGCTTTCGCCGTCATAGACCCGCATCTTGCTGTAGAAGCTGCTGTTCGGATGCTCGCGCAGGCGCGACAGCACCGAGAAGCGGGCCAGCATCTCCAGCGTCGCCGGGGCGCAGGGTGCGGTCGCCAGATCGGAGCTGCGGACCAGCTTCTCGTAGATCTTCTGCTCCTCCGCCACCCGCAGGCAGTAGGGGACCTTGATGACGCAGATGCGGTCGATGAAGGCTTCGTTGTTCTTGTTGTTCTTGAAGGTCTGCCACTCCGCCTCGTTGGAGTGGGCCAGGATCACGCCCTGGAAGGGGATGGCGCCGATGTTCTCCGACCCGACATAGTTGCCCTCCTGCGTCGCGGTCAGCAGGGGGTGCAGCATCTTGATCGGAGCCTTGAACATCTCGACGAATTCCAGCATGCCCTGGGTCGCCCGGTTCAGGCCGCCGGAGAAGCTGTAGGCGTCGGGATCGTTCTGGCTGTAGATCTCCAGCTTGCGGATGTCGACCTTGCCGACCAGCGACGAGATGTCCTGGTTGTTCTCGTCGCCCGGTTCGGTCTTGGTCACGCCGATCTGGCGCAGCTTGCTGGGATGCAGCTTCACCACCTTGAAGCGGTTGATGTCGCCGCCGAATTCGTCGAGGCGCTTGACCGCCCACGGGCTCATCAGTCCGGTCAGGCGGCGCTTCGGGATGCCGAAGCGCTCCTCAAGCTCGTCGCCGATCTCGTCCGGGTTGAACAGGCCGAGCGGGCTTTCGAAGGTCGGGCTGATCTCCTTGCCGGCCTTCAGGACGTAGATCGGGCATTTCTCCACCAGCGATTTCAGCCGCTCCGCCAGCGACGACTTGCCGCCGCCGACCGGGCCCAGCAGGTAGAGGATCTGCTTGCGCTCCTCCAGGCCCTGTGCGGCGTGCCGGAAGAATCCGACGATCCGCTCGATCGTCTCTTCCATGCCGTAGAACTCGGAGAAGGCGGGATAGACCTTGATGGTCCGGTTCATGAAGATGCGGCCCAACCGCGGGTCGCGGGCCGTGTCGACCACCTCCGGTTCGCCGATGGCGGCCAGGATGCGTTCGGAGGCCGAGGCGTAGGACATGGGGTCGTCGCGGCACAGCTGGAGATAGTCCATCAGGGACATCTCGGTCTCGCGGCGGGTC
Source organism: Azospirillum sp. TSO5 (assembly GCF_003116065.1). Lineage (NCBI taxonomy): Bacteria > Pseudomonadati > Pseudomonadota > Alphaproteobacteria > Rhodospirillales > Azospirillaceae > Azospirillum > Azospirillum sp. TSO5. The sequence goes on from NZ_LGQY01000036.1 coordinate 25,705, forward strand.
TCGTAATTCTGCGTGTAGCGCGTGAACAGTTCGTCGGCCGGGAACATTCGTCGCTCCGTCTTATCTGGTCCGATGCGCCGGGGCGCCGCCGGTGGCTGCGGCGGCAGGCCGCGGCGCATGCCGCGATCCATGGGGCACTCCAGGGAAGACGCGGACCTCAAGGGGTCCACAGCCTCCCCGCTCAGCGGTAGAAGCCAGCGGTCTGGTGTAAGGAACGGTCCTGTGAAGGCCGGGAGCCGTCCGTCCTGCGACGCGGCAACCCCCGAACGAGTCATTTTTGAATGTAATGCTCCACCTAGAGCTTTCCAGGCACTCAGGCTCCATAGCCGGAAAGCCCGCTGTGGAGCCGGCCTCAGCCATAGGACCTAGGTCCCACGGCCAGTGTGGGTGCGGCGAGCGCACCTGCTCAACCAGCGCGCGTGTTTGCCGCGCGTGCGGCGGAAGGTTCGGCGATTGGAGTGTGACGGCTTGGCAGAGAGACGGCGTGTATCCGGCGGCAGTCGTCGTTGCCCGTCCGGTCGGGGAGAGTTGCCCAGTGCTGGTCGATCCATTGCGGTTCGATCGGGCCCTCTTGATCACGCCATCGGCCTCCTCAAGCAAGCGCGCCGCCTCGACCAAGCACGGCGCAGGGATTTACCGTCGATGCTGGACTCCAAACCTTAACAAAATCTCGCAAGCGACATTGCGGCTGGCCGTATCGTATGGCCGGTGCTCCGTAACACCTCGCCCCAATACCTCGCCCAATACCTCTTTGAGATCATGTTGCGTCCCAATCATCCCCATCAACAAGGCGGAAATTGGGTGAGGATGGGGCACCCATGCGGCGCGGTGGGGGATTACCGCTCGATTACCGAATTGTTTCAACGGCTTGGCAAGCTTGCCACGGGGTGGGAAATTTTAAGGAGGGGTCCGCACCCTGCCGGCCGCCGCCGTCGGGAGCGACAATCACAGGCGGTAAACGCGACGTTCGGGCAAGGCCCGCTCAGGCCGGAAGGCTGGTCCCCAGCCCCATGGCCAGCACCCCGCGCAGGCTGGCGGGGGTGACCGGCTTGGCCAGCACCGCGTCGGCGCCGCCGTCACGCGCCTGGGCCTCACGGTCGCTGTCGACACGGCCGCTCATCAGCACCACCGGCAGGGCATGCCGGTAAGGCTCGCCGCCGGCGCGCAACGCGCGGACGAAGCCGAAGCCGTCCATCGGCTGCATTTCCACGTCGCACAGCACCAGATCGGGAGAATGGGCGGCAACGGCGGCAAGGCCCGACTCGCCGTCGGCGGCCTGATGGACCGCCTTGACGCCCAGCGTGCCCAGCATCTTCGCCAACACCATGCGGGTGAAGGACTCGTCCTCGACAACCAGGACCGACAAGGCGCCGAACGGCGTCTCCGTCCCGCCTGCCCCAGTGTCTTCAGCCGACCGGTCAGCCACCACGCCCGCCCTTTCGCTTGAGCCACCCCTCGGCGGACTGGCGCCGGGGATCATTTCGTGTCTGAACCTGTGTACGATGGCAACCAGGGCCGCGCAAGATGTCCAAAATATGAGGGTGCGGAGTGCCCTGGATGAGCGGTTGCGCCGGTCCTCCGGCCCCGCTTAGATGGGACGCATGAGCTTCCTCGATCACATCCGCGCGTGCAACGCGCACGACCTGTCCGGCTTCCGCCCCTTCGAGCTGGACGGCCACACCGTGGGCTGGGTGCGCCATGCCCTGGCCGACGCGCTGCCCGGCGTCGATCCCGGCTTCGTCGTCACCGCCGACCGGCTGACCATCGCGCCCGAGATCCGGGACTTCGAAGCGCGCTCCACCCTGCTCGACCATGCCGCCGCCTATCTGGTGGAGCAGGGCACGGTCAAGGCGCTGCGCGGGGAATATTACCCCATCCTGCCACGCTGGGGGGCGGAGCCGTTGGCCCGGCTGGACCGCGCCGCGGTCGGCGCCTTCGGCATCGAGGCCTATGGCCTGCACATCAACGGCTTCGTCCGCGATGAGGCCGGCGGTAATGGGGCCGGCGGCCTGCTGCTGTGGGTCGGCCGCCGCGCCCGCGACCGCGAGGTGGCGCCGGGCCAGTTCGACAACCTGATCGCCGGCGGCCAGCCGATCGGCCTGACGCTGGCCGAAAATCTGGAGAAGGAGGCGGCGGAGGAGGCCGGGCTCGACGCCGAGACCGCGCGGCGCGCCGTGCCGGTCGGCGCCATCAGCTACACCATGGAGACGCCCGCCGGGCTGAAGCGCGACCGCCTGTTCGTCTACGACCTGGAGCTTCCGCCCGGCGTCACCCCGGTCAACACCGACGGCGAGGTGGAGGCCTTCGAACTCTGGCCGCTGGACAAGGTGGCCGACTCGGTGCGGGGCTCCGGCGACTGGAAGTTCAACGTCAACCTCGTGGTGATCGACTTCCTGGTCCGCCACGGCTGGCTGACCCCGGAGAACGACCCCGACTATCTGGAGATCGCCTGCAGCCTGCGCCGGTAGGCCCGACTCCGGTCAAACAAAAGGCCCCGCCCTCTTGCGAGAGCGGGGCCTTTTTTCTTTCCGGCCGCGGGCGCGCCCGGTGCCTTTACCAGAGCCTTGCTTACCCTGGGCGTTCCTTGCCCTGGGCCTTACTGCGGCAGCGGCTGCGGGCTGTCGGCCAGCGAGCGCAGGTAGGCGATGACGGCGGCGCGGTCGTCGTCCTTCTTCAGACCGGCGAAGGTCATCTTGGTGCCCGGGGCATAAGCCTTCGGGTCGTAGAGGAACTTGTTCAGCTCGTCATAGGTCCAGGTGCCGCCGGTCTTGACCAGGGCATCGGAATAGCTGAAGCCCTGCATGTGGCCCTTCGGACCGCCGAGGACGCCGTACAGGTTCGGGCCGACCTTGGCCGAACCGCCCTTGTCGAAGCTGTGGCAGGCGGCGCAGGCCTTGGCGACCTTCTGGCCGGCTTCCGGGCTGGCGGCGGCGAGCAGCGGCGCGATCGGCGCCGGACCGGTGGGAGCGGCACCCTTGTCGGCGGGCGCGCTTGCCCCCTCGGGCGTCGCGATGACATAGACGCTCTTCTCGAGCGGCTTCGAATGAACCAGCACCTTGGACGCGAATCCGGCCAGCATCGCGATCAGCCCGGCCAGCAGCACGGCGCCGAAAACCTTGTTCCACTCCATGCTCATTGAGAGCCCCTTTTTTCCCTATTTCAGTACACTCGGCGTTTCTCCCGCCCGCGGCTGAACGCGCCGCGGCTACCATAGCCCGCGGTCCGAAGCTTGTCATAGCCCAGCGGACCGCGAAAAAAGGTCGCATACAAATTTGTCGCAGTCACCAACCACTTAATTTCCTTGCGCATTACGCTGCACTGCAAAACCTCATCCATTCGGGTCATACCGGCACTTGACGCCGCACCGGCGTCCATGTTTCACCCGCGCCAATGCCGTCTGGCCCGCTCTGGCGGACCTGATCCCCTTTCCACCGGAGCTTTTGCGCCATGCCGACCGCCTCCAGCCCCACCCGTCCCGTCAACCCGATCGTGGTGATCCCGGCGCGCATGGCCTCCACCCGGCTGCCCGGCAAGCCGCTGGCGGACATCCTGGGCGCGCCGATGATCGTCCATGTGCTGCGCCGCGCCATGGAGGCCGCCATCGGCCCGGTGGTGGTCGCCTGCGCCGAGCCGGAGATCGCCCGCGCCGTCGAGGCCGCCGGCGGCACCGCCGTGCTGACGCGCCCCGACCATCCCTCGGGCTCTGACCGCATCTTCGAGGCGCTGCAGCTGATCGATCCGGAGGGGCGGCACGACGCGGTGGTCAATGTGCAGGGCGACCTGCCGACCATCGAGCCGGAAAGCGTCCGCGCCGCCTTCGCTCCGCTGGCCGACCCGGAGGTCGACATCGCCACGCTGGTCGTCGAGATCACGCGGGAGGAGGAGATCAGCGACCCCAACGTGGTCAAGGCGGTGCTGGAGCTGCCCCCCGGCGCCCGCCAGGGCCGTGCGCTTTATTTCACCCGCGCCACCGCGCCGACTGGCGACGGTCCGCTCTATCACCACATCGGCCTCTACGCCTACCGCCGGGCGGCACTGGAGCGTTTCGTGTCGCTGCCGCCCTCGGTGCTGGAGCAGCGCGAGCGGCTGGAGCAACTGCGCGCCCTGTCCAATGGCATGCGCATCGACGCGGCGGTCGTTGACGCGGTTCCGCTGGGTGTCGATACTCCCGCCGACCTGGAGCGCGCCTGCGCCCTGCTGTCCGCCCGCAAAGGCGGCTGAATCCCTATTGACCCGCCTTCAAGATCCGCCGGGGGAACTTCGTCCATGCCCAACTCCAACATCATCGCCTTCCAGGGCTTCCCCGGCGCCTATTCCGATCTGGCCTGCCGCAACGCGCGGCCGACCATGACGACGATGCCCTGCGCCACCTTCGAGGACGCCTTCTCGGCGGTGCGCGAGGGCCGCGCCTCGCTGGCGATGATTCCGGTGGAGAACTCCATCGCCGGCCGCGTCGCAGACAACCATTACCTGCTGCCCGAAGGCGGCCTGCACATCATCGGCGAGCATTTCCAGCGGGTGAACCACCAGCTGCTGGCACCGAAAGGCGCCACGCTGGACAGCATCCAGACCGTGCGCAGCCACATCCAGGCGCTGTCCCAGTGCCAGACCGCCATCCGCGAGCTGGGCCTGCAGGCGATCAACCATGCCGACACGGCGGGGGCGGCGAAAGAGATCGCGGCGATGAACGACCCGCGCCATGCCGCCATCGCCTCCTCGCTGGCGGCGGAGATCTACGGCCTCGACATCCTGAAGAGCGGGATCGAGGACGCCACCCACAACACCACCCGCTTCCTGATCCTGGCGCGCGAGCCGAAGCTGCCGGCGCTGGGCTCCTGCAAGACGATCACCACCTTCGTCTTCCGCGTCCGCAGCGTGCCGGCCGCTCTGTACAAGGCGCTGGGCGGCTTCGCCACCAACGGCGTCAACATGACCAAGCTGGAAAGCTACATGGTCGGCGGCCACTTCACCCAGACGCAGTTCTACGCCGACGTGGAGGGCCATCCGGACGAACGCCTGCTGCGCCTCGCCCTGGAGGAACTGGATTTCTTCGCCCGCGAGGTGAAGATCCTCGGCGTCTATCCGGCCAACCCCTTCCGCTATCAGGAGAGCCAGCGCGTCGGCGAGGACTGAGTCTCTCCCGCAACGCCGCAAGTCTTTTCGCAGTTGCCGCAAGTCGCGCGTCATTCCGCCGCAGTGACGCGACTTAGCCATGGCCACGTTCGGCAGGTGCTGGGCATGATTAGCGGAAGTTGTTATACAATAAAGACCGGCAAAGGACCGGACTCATAAGCCTACGAATACAACAAGACACCACGGCGGCTGACGGGTGAAACCCCGCCGACGGCCATGGCGCCACGGATGGAGGTTGCCATGCTCACGATGGACGATTGCCTGGGGTTGGCGAATCTGGAGGCGGAGGAGGTGGCGCAGATCGCTGCCCACGAACATCTCCCCTTCATGACCGCCCTGGAAAAGGGTGCCTCGCTTCTGGTTGAACCCTGGGGCGACGCCGCCGTCCGCCAGATGGTGTGGGACAACCTGTGCAGCACCCACCGCCGCCATCCGACCGAAGCGGCCTCGCTGATGACGCTCTACAACGACACCTGCACCCGCCACCCCAACCCCTTCGACCGCCGCCATTCCCCGGTGCGCGCGGTGGGGCCGCAACGGCGGCATTGAGGGGGCTCTGGCTTCCACCCATGCGCTGCATGACCGGCCTGACGCGCTGTGTTACGCTTTGCGGACCCCGCAATTCTTGCTGTACGTCAGGCCGACCATGCGCATGATCCGAGGCATGTCCAAACCGCGTCCGGAGCGTCAGGTTCCGCCAGCCAAGCTGGCCACGGACATACCGGACGCCGGGCTTTACGACGAAGACTTCGTGGCCTGGATCGAACGCCAGGCAGCGCTGCTTCGTTCGGGCACTCTTACTGCGCTGGATCGCGCCAACCTAGCCGAAGAGCTGGAGGATATGGGAAAGGCCAAGCGGCAGGAACTGCGCAGCCGGCTTGAAGCGCTGCTCACTCATCTCCTCAAATACCAGTTCCAGCCGGATATGCGCACGGGCAGTTGGCTCGGAACCATTGGCGAGCAGCGCCATCGCATCGAAGACGTGGTGGAGGAAAGTCCGAGCCTGCGTCCGCTGCTCGCCGAATTGCTGGAGGATGCCAAGATCTACAAGAGGGCCGTCCAGAAGGCGGCGCTGGAGACCGGCCTCCCCGCCAGCACCTTCCCGCCAACCAATCCCTACGGCGGGCAGGCGCTGGACGGCCGCTTCTGGCCCGGCCCCGGTCCGCATCCGGATCTCGACTGACTGCTGTTTCAGCCGCTTCTCATCGGATCCTGCCACGCGCCTCTCTCAGCCGTCATTCCCGCGCAGGCGGGAATCCAGCTGTTTCAGCCGCTTAGCTGCGGAGCTTCCTGGATCCCCGCCTGCGCGGGGATGACGGCCAAGGAAAGAGGCTACTCCCTCACCCCTCCGCCATCCATTCCCGGATCAGGCGGTGGGCGATCGAGTCGGGCCGGGCGAGGCGGAAGGTCTCGTCCGGGGTGTGGGTGCGCAGGAAATCGCGGTCGAACCAGCGGGCGCTTTCCAACTCGTCATTGCCGGTGTCGATGTCGAAGCTGGTGGCCCGCGCCATGAAGCCCAGCATCAGCGAGGACGGGAAGGGCCAGGGCTGCGACGACCGGTATTGGATGTCGGTCACCGTCAGCCCGACCTCCTCGAACACCTCGCGGGCGACGGTGTCCTCCAGGCTTTCGCCCGGCTCCAGGAAGCCGGCCAGCACCGAATGCATGCCCGGCGGGAAACGGCTCTGGCGGCCCAGCACGATCCGGTCGCCGCCGTCATGGACCAGCATGATGACGGCCGGGTCGGTGCGCGGGAAATGGTGGGTGGCGCAGTCGGGGTTGGTGCAGAGGCGCACATGTCCGCCCTCCGCCGACGCGGCCGGGGAGCCGCAGACCCCGCAGAAGCGGTGGCGGGCGTTCCACCACACCATGCCGCGGGCATAGGCGCACAGCGCCGCCTCCCCTTCCGGCATCAGCGGCCCGGTGGCGCGCAGATCCTCGAACCGGCCGTGGCCCCGCAAGGCCGGCAGCCCGTCCGGCTCCTCCACCATCGACAGGTCGACGGTGAAGAGCGGGGTGCCATCCTCCATCAGCCCGAGGAAGATCGGCACCGCATCCAGCCCTTCCGCCGGCAGCAGGACGGCGCGCGGCGCATCCTGGGGTCCGGCGACGAAGCTCTTGGTCTGCCAGACCGGCAGGACACGGGACGCGGGAGCGAGCCAGGCCTCCGTCAGCCACTCCTCGTCCTTGCGGCGGAGGGAGGCGCGGTCGACCGGCGCGGCGGCGTAGATGTTGGGTCGGTTCATCATGGCCGGTCGAGGCTGCCACAAGCCGTGCCGGGCGAAAAGCCCTCCCGGTGGCCTAGCTGTCCTGCGGCGGTACGAACCGCCCTCAACACGAAGCCTGAAGCCTGGACAGGGCGCTTTCGGGTTTCCGGGGCGGGCGGGCACCGGTAGGATGCGGCAACCAGTCTGACAGAATTCCCAGTTTGACAGAATTGAAGGAGCGACCATGACCGAACCCTGCCCCGCCCCGATGGTGGCGCTCGCCCAGCGGTTGGCCGACTCCAGCGGCAGCGTCGTCCGCCGCTATTTCCGCACCCCCGTCACCATCGACGACAAGGCCGACGCCTCGCCGGTCACCATCGCCGACCGCGAGGCGGAGCATGTCATCCGCACCATCATCGAAAGCCAGCGCCCCGACGACGGCATCTATGGCGAGGAACACGGCACCAAGAACCTGGACGCCGAATGGGTGTGGGTGATCGACCCCATCGACGGCACCAAGTCCTTCATCACCGGCCGGCCGATCTTCGGCACGCTGATCGCCCTGCTGCACCATGGCCGCCCGGTTCTGGGCATCATCGACCAGCCCATCGTCGGCGACCGCTGGATCGGCGTGGAGGGCCGGCCGACCACCCACAACGGCCAGCCGGTGCGCGTCCGCCCCTGCCCCGGCGGGCTGCCTGCCGCGATGTTCGGCACCACCTCCCCCGACCTGTTCCCCGGCAGCGATTACGAGGCCTACCGCCGCGTCGCCGCCAAGGTGAAGACGGCGGCCTATGGCGGCGATTGCTACACCTACGGCCTGCTGGCGTCCGGCTATTACGACCTCGTCGTCGAGTCGGGGTTGAAGCTGTACGACTTCGCGGCGCTGGTGCCGGTGGTGACCGGGGCCGGCGGGCTGATGACGGATTGGGAGGGCAAGCCGCTCGACGCCAACTCCAGCGGCCGGGTGATCGCCGCCGGCGACCCGCAGACCCACCAGGATGCCATGAAGGCGCTGGCCGGCTGAGGACACCGAGATGACCGCCCCGACTATGACAGCCATTGAGCCGCCCGCCCGTTCCGTCTTCGAAACGTCCCCTGAAAAGCTGCGGCCCTTTCTGGAAGGCTTGGCCGCGCGGGTATCGGGCGGGTCGAACTGGATGGTGCGCAAGAAGACCGTCTGCGACCTGCTGCTGGGGCTGGACGCCTTCTTCGCCCTGCCGGCGGCCGAGCGCAGCGCGCTGATGGCCGATGATGCCTCTTCCGGTACCCCCGCCGACGCGGAAGGCGGGCCGGAGGATTTCCGCAAGGTCCTGCCGCTCTATGTCGGCGCCATCCTGGAAGGGCTGAAGGAAACGGCCATTGCGTCCCCGGAACAGGCGGCCATCTACCTGTTGTCCATCCATCCGGAGCATCAGGCGGCGGCGGAAGCTTGGATGATGGCCGACCCGCGCAACGGGAAGTCGGTGCGCCGGCTGATGCGGGACGACCGCCGCTATCGCCAGTTGATGGACCGCATGGCCGACCACTGGCGACGCTCGCAAAGCCGCTGAACCTGAACCGGAATTGCGCTTGACCGGGGCGCAGGCGTGGCAATCTAACCAAGACGTCCGCTCCCCCAAACAGGACCGCCGATGCGCCGCCTTCTCGCCGTTGCCGCCACGATCCTGACCCTCGCCGCGCCGGTCGTCCTCACTCCGGCCCAGGCCGCGACCAGGACCGTCACCGCGCTGAAGCAGTTCGGGGAGCCGCAGTTCAAGCCCGGCTTCACCCATTTCCCCCACGTCAATCCCGACGCGCCCAAGGGTGGGTCGATCGGGCTGGCCGAATCGCAGCCGGGCACCTACGACAGCCTGAACACGCTGATCCTGCGCGGGGTGCGGCCGCGCACGCTGGGGCTGATCTCCGACACGCTGATGGTCGGGTCGGGCTGGGAGCTGGACGCCGCCTATGCCCATCTGGCGGAAAGCGTCGAGGTGCCGGACGACTATGGCTGGGCGATCTTCACGCTGCGCCAGGGCGCCCATTGGCACGACGGCACGCCGATCACCAGCGCCGACGCGGTCTTCACCTGGGATGCGATCCAGGCCCACGGCGCGCCCTTCATCAAGTCCTTCCTCGACCACATCGCCAAGGTGGAGGCGCTGGACGACCGCCGCTTCAAGATCACCCTGACCGGCACGGGGGAGATCAAGCCGATCATCGACTTCGCCGTTACCTTCGCGCCGCAGCCCAAGCATTGGTGGACCGCCAACGGCCGCGACATCTCCAAGACGACGCTGGAGCCGGTGCTGGGCAGCGGTCCCTACCGGATCAAGACCGTCGACCCCGGCCGCTCCATCACCTATGAGCGGGTTGCCGACTGGTGGGCGAAGGATCTGCCGACCGCCCGCGGCTTCTACAATTTCGACACGGTGAAGGACGACTTCTACCGCGACGACGACGTGATGTTCGAGGCGTTCAAGGCCGGCGCCTACGACTTCCGCGGCGAATACCGGGCGCAGCGCTGGACCACCGGCTACGACTTCCCCGCCGTCAAGGACGGCCGGGTGAAGACGCTTGAAGTCCCGAGCGAATTGCCGCTCGGCGCCCAGGGCTTCCGCCTGAACACCCGGCGCGCCAAGTTCGCCGATCCGCAGGTACGCGAGGCGCTGACCCTGCTGTTCGACTTCGACTGGATCCAGAAGAACATCCTGTACGGCCAGTACAAGCGCACGCTCAGCAATTTCCCCAACTCCGACTTCGGGGCCAAGGGACCGCCCGGCCCGGCGGAACTGGCGCTGCTTGACCCCTACAAGGCGCAGCTGTCGGAGCGGGTGCTGACCCAGCCCTTCACCCTTCCGACCAGCGACGGCAGCGGCAACAACCGCGCCCAGGTGCGCGAGGCGACCCGCCTGTTCAAGGCGGCCGGCTGGGAGGTCCGCAACGGCAAGCTGACCAACGTGAAGACCGGCGAGGTTATGGCGATCGAGTTCCTCGACGGCACCGGGGCGCTGACCCGCGTCATCCAGCCCTATGTCGAGACGCTGCGCCGCGTCGGCATCGACGCCAGCCTGCGTTTGGTCGACACCGCCCAGTATCAGGCGCGGCTGGACGAGTTCGATTTCGACGCGATCATCGTCAATCTAAGCTTCTTCACCCCGCCGGGCACCGAGCTGCGCGGCTATTTCGGCTCCGCCGCCGCCGACACCAAGGGCTCGGCCAATTATTCCGGCATCCACGACCCGGTGGCCGACGCGCTGATCGAAAAGACGCTGGCCGCCAAGGATCTGGACAGCGTCCAGGCGGCGACCCGCGCGCTCGACCGCGTTCTGCTGTGGGGCTTCTACATGGTGCCGCAATGGTACAACCCGGAAAGCTGGATCGCCCACAAGGCATGGCTGGCCCATCCCGCGGTCTGGCCGAAATACGACCAGGACTATCGCAGCACCAATTTCCCGGCGACCTGGTGGGTCGACGCGGCCAGTAAGGCGGCACAGCCTTGATGACGCCCCATTGCCGGGCTAACTCCATCCATCTGAACGGTTTTTGAGAAAACAAGCGAGGGAGGGGATCGGGTATGATGGGTCGGATGCGGTGGCTGGGCACCGGCGTGATGGCCGCGATGACGGGGGCTCTGCTGCTTGCGGCACCCGTCGCGGCACAGGACAAGGGCAGCCACGCCATCGCTCTGCATGGCAAGCCGAAATACGGGCCGGACTTCCAGCATCTCGACTACGTCAATCCCGACGCGCCGAAGGGCGGCGAGGTCAAGCTGATGGCCTTCGGCGGCTTCGACAACCTCAACCCCTTCATCCTGCGCGGACAGGCCGCCGCCGGCTCCGGGCTGGTGTTCCAGACCCTGACCACCAGCAACGGCGACGAGGCGATCACCGAATACGGCCTGCTCGCCGAAAGCATCGAGGTCGCACCGGACCACACCTGGGTCGCCTTCACCCTGCGACCGGAGGCCCGCTTCCAGGACGGCAAGCCGGTCACCGTGGACGACGTGATCTGGAGCTTCGACACGCTCCGCGAAAAGGGCCATCCGCTCTACCGCACCTACTACGCCGACGTAACGAAGGCGGAGAAGACCGGCGAACGTACGGTCAAATTCTCGTTCCGGGATGGCAACAATCCGGAGCTGCCGGTCATCATGGGCCAGTTGCCGGTGCTGCCCAAACACGCCTTCGCCAATCGCGATTTCGCCACCACGACGCTGGAGCCGCTGGTCGGCAGCGGTCCCTACAAGGTGGTGGACGTGCAGGCCGGCCGCTCCATCACCTATGAGCGGGTGAAGGACTGGTGGGCGAAGGATCTGCCGATCAACCGTGGCCGCTACAATTTCGACCGCATCCGCTACGACTATTACCGCGATCTCGACGTGGCATTCGAGGCGTTCAAGGCCGGCGCCTATGATTTCCGGCTGGAGAACTCGTCGAAGAACTGGACCACCGGCTACAATGTCCCGGCGGTGCAGAACGGCCAGATCGTCAAGGAGGAGATCAAGCACCAGGACCCGCAGGGTATGCAGGCCTTCGTGTTCAACATCCGCCGGCCGATCTTCGAGGATCGGCGGGTGCGCGAGGCGCTGAATTACCTGTTCGACTATGAATGGACGCGGGCCAACCTGTCCTACGGCCTCTATCAGCGCACCAAAAGCTATTTCGCCAACACCGAACTGGCATCCACCGGCCTGCCCTCCCCCGCCGAGTTGAAGCTGCTGGAGCCCTTCCGCGGCCAGATCCCGGAGGAGGTGTTCACCAAGCCCTACGAGCCGCCGAAGACCGATGCCAGCGGCAACATCCGCGGCAACCTGCGCACCGCGCTCGGCCTGCTGAAGGAAGCCGGCTGGGAGCTGAAGAACGGCAAGCTGGTCAACGCCCAGGGCCAGCCCTTCCGTTTCGAGATCCTGCTGGTCCAGGCCGACATGGAACGCATCGTCCAGCCCTTCGTCCGCAATCTGGAGCGCGCCGGCATCGAGGCGCAAATCCGCGTGGTCGACAGCGCGCAGTACCAGAACCGCACCGATAATTTCGATTACGATATGATCATCGAGCGGTTCGCGCAGTCGTTGTCGCCCGGCAACGAACAGCGTGACTACTGGGAATCCTCGCGCGCCGACCAGCCGGGCAGCCGCAACGCCATCGGCATCAAGAACCCGGTGGTCGACAAGCTGGTGGAGACGCTGATCGCCGCCCCCGACCGCGAGTCTCTGATCGCCGCCACCCGGGCGCTGGACCGCGTGCTGCTGTGGAACTGGTACGTCATCCCGCACTGGCACGACACGGTGTACCGTGTCGCCTACTGGAACCGTTTCTCCCATCCGGCGGTTGCCCCCAAATACGGCCTCGGCTTCCAGGACACGTGGTGGGTCGATCCGGAAAAGAACGCCAAGCTGGCCAACAGCCCGCGCCGCACGGAACCCTGAGCCGCCTGACACGTACACTGCTCTGGTCTAAGCTGTCGTTTCCTTGAGGATTGGGGAGGGTCGGGACACCCGCGATGCTGGCATACATCATCCGCCGCCTGTTGCTGATCATCCCCACCCTGTTCGGGATCATGGTGATCAATTTCCTGATCGTGCAGATCGCCCCCGGCGGCCCGATCGAGCAGATGATCGCCCGTGTCCAGGGCACGGCGGTCGAGGCGACCTCGCGCATCGGCGGTTCGGCCGGCGGCGACGCCAACACCGCCCAGCGCCAGAACCAGACCGGCGGCGACAGCGGCAGCAAGTACCGCGGCGCCCAGGGCCTGGATCCCGCCTTCATCAAGCAGCTGGAGAAGGAGTTCGGCTTCGACAAGCCGCTGCACGAACGCTTCATCCACATGATGTCGAACTATATCCGCTTCGATTTCGGCACCAGCTACTTCCGCGACCGCCGCGTCGTCGATCTGGTGATCGAGAAGATGCCGGTGTCGATCTCGCTCGGCATCTGGACGACGCTGATCGTCTATCTGGTCTCCATCCCGCTCGGCATCGCCAAGGCGGTGCGCGACGGACAGCCCTTCGATGTCTGGACCTCCGGCGTCGTCATCGTCGGCTATGCGATTCCCAGCTTCCTGTTCGCCGTGCTGCTGATCGTGCTGTTCGCCGGCGGGCGTTATCTCGACTGGTTCCCCTTGCGCGGGCTGGTGTCGGACAATTGGGGCGACCTGCCCTGGTACAAGCAGATACTCGACTATTTCTGGCACATGGCGCTGCCGGTGCTGTCGATGGTGATCGGCGGCTTCGCCGGCCTGACCATGCTGACCAAGAACTCCTTCATGGAGGAGATCGGCAAGCAGTACGTCATCACCGCCCGCGCCAAGGGCCTGACGGAAAACCGCGTGCTGTACGGCCATGTCTTCCGCAATGCCATGCTGATCGTCATCGCCGGCTTCCCCGGCGCCTTCATCGGCATCCTGTTCACCGGCGCCATGCTGATCGAGGTGATCTTCTCGCTCGACGGGCTGGGGTTGCTGGGCTTCGAGGCCGCGATCAACCGCGACTATCCGGTGATGTTCGGCACGCTGTACTTCTTCACGCTGCTGGGGCTGATCATGAATCTGGTCGGCGACATCACCTATGTGATGGTCGATCCCCGCATCGACTTCGAATCGCGGAGGGTGTGATGACTCCGCTGACCCGGCGCCGGCTGGCCAATTTCAAGGCGAACCGCCGCGGCTTCTGGTCCTTCTGGATCTTCCTGGTTCTGTTCCTCGTCTCGCTGGGGGCGGAGTTCATCGCCAATGACAAGCCGCTGCTGATCGAATACGAGAATCACTACTACTGGCCCGTCTTCAACGCCTACCCCGAGACCACCTTCGGCGGCGAGTTCGAGACGGAGACCGATTACCGCGACCCCTATGTCCGCGACCTGATCAATTCCAAGGGCTGGATGGTCTGGCCGCTGATCCCCTACAGCTACCGCACCATCAACTACAACCTGCCGGTCCCCGCCCCGGCGCCGCCGTCCGCCGACAACTGGCTGGGCACCGACGACCAGGGGCGCGATGTGGTGGCGCGACTGATCTACGGCTTCCGCATCTCGGTGCTGTTCGGTCTGGTGCTGACCGCCTTCTCCTCGGTCATCGGCGTCGCGGCCGGCGCGGTCCAGGGCTATTTCGGCGGCCTGACCGACCTGCTGTTCCAGCGCTTCATCGAGATCTGGCAGGGGCTGCCCACCCTGTTCCTGCTGATCATCCTGGCCAGCGTGGTGACGCCGACCTTCTGGTGGCTGCTGGGCCTTCTGCTGCTGTTCTCCTGGACCGCGCTTGTCCATGTGGTGCGGGCGGAGTTCCTGCGGGCGCGCAACCTGGATTACGTGCGCGCCGCCAAGGCGCTGGGGGCGGGCGACGTCACCATCATGGTGCGCCATGTGCTGCCCAACGCGATGGTGGCGACGCTGACCTTCATGCCCTTCATCCTGAACGGCTCCATCACCACCCTGACCGCGCTGGACTTCCTGGGATTCGGCCTGCCGCCCGGCTCGCCGTCGCTGGGCGAGCTGCTGGCCCAGGGCAAGGCCAACCTCCAGGCGCCCTGGCTGGGCCTGACCGCCTTCTTCGTGCTGGCGATCATGCTGAGCCTGCTGATCTTCATCGGCGAGGCGGTGCGCGACGCCTTCGACCCGCGCAAGACCATCGCCCAGATGTCCACCGCGATGCCGGGCGAGGCCAGCGCGGCGACGGCTGCGCGCAAGGAGGCGGCGGAGTGATGATGACGACTGTGAAGAGCCCGACATGACCATCATGCCCCCCAACCCCGACCTGCTGTCCGTGCGGGGCCTGCGTGTCGATTTCCGGTCGGGCGCCGGCGCGACGCAGGCCGTGAAGGGCGTGTCCTTCGACATCCAGAAGGGCGAGACGCTGGCGCTCGTCGGCGAATCGGGCTCCGGCAAGTCGGTCACGGCTCTGTCGATCCTGCAGCTGCTGCCCTATCCGATGGCGCACCACCCCGCCGGCTCGATCCGCTTCCGCGACACCGAACTGCTGGGCGCCGACGAGCGCACCCTGCGGCAGGTGCGCGGCAACCGCATCGCCATGATCTTTCAGGAGCCGATGACCTCGCTGAACCCGCTGCACAGCATCGAGCGGCAGATCAACGAGACCCTGTTCCTGCACAAGCGCCTGTCGACCAGCGCCGCCCGCGCCCGCACGCTGGAGCTGCTGCGCCTCGTCGGCCTGCCCGACCCGGAAAAGCGGCTGAACGCCTACCCGCACGAGCTGTCGGGCGGCCAGCGCCAGCGCGTGATGATCGCCATGGCGCTGGCCAACGAGCCCGACCTGCTGATCGCCGACGAGCCGACCACGGCGCTGGACGTCACCATCCAGGCGCAGATCCTGGCGCTGCTGAAGGATCTCCAGAGCCGCTTCGGCATGGCGCTGCTGCTGATCACCCACGACCTGGGCGTGGTGCGCAAGATGGCGGACCGCGTTTGCGTGATGAACCAGGGCGAGATCGTCGAGCAGGCCAAGGTCGACGACCTGTTCATCCGCCCGCGCCACCCCTACACGCAGAGGCTGCTGTCGGCCGAGCCGCGCGGCAACCCGCTGAACCCGCCCGACGACGCGGCGGAGGTGATGGCCGCCGACCGGCTGAAAGTCTATTTCCCGATCAAGAAGGGGCTGCTGCGCCGCACCGTCGGCCATATCAAGGCAGTGGACGGCGTCGACGTCGCGGTCCGCCGGGGCCATACCGTCGGCGTCGTCGGCGAATCGGGATCGGGCAAGACGACGCTGGGCCTCGCCCTGCTGCGCCTGCACGCCAGCGAGGGCGCGATCCGCTTCGACGGCACCGACATCCAGGGCTGGCAGCCGAAGCGCCTGCGCGGCCTGCGCCGCGAGATGCAGATCGTCTTCCAGGACCCCTATGGCAGCCTGTCCCCCCGCCTGTCGGTTGGCCAGATCATCGGCGAGGGGCTGGGCATCCACGGCATCGGCGACAGCAAGGAGCGCGAGGCAATGGTCGCCCGCGCGCTGGAGGAGGTCGGCTTGCCGCCGGAGGCGCGCAACCGCTACCCGCACGAGTTCTCCGGCGGCCAGCGCCAGCGCATCGCCATCGCCCGCGCCCTGGTGCTGAAGCCGAAATTCGTCGTGCTGGACGAGCCGACCTCGGCGTTGGACATGTCGGTGCAGGCGCAGATCGTCGACCTGCTGCGCGACATCCAGGCCCGCCACAACCTTGCCTACCTGTTCATCAGCCACGACCTGCGGGTGGTGCGGGCGCTGTCCAGCCACGTCATGGTGATGAAAGACGGCAAGGTGGTCGAGCAGGGCCCGACCCAGCGCATCTTCGAAGACCCGCGCGAGGAGTACACCCGCGCCCTGCTCGCCGCCGCGCTGAACCTGGAAGCTGTGGAGTCGCTGGCGGTAAGGACGTGAGTGGGCTTTATCCCGAACCGCTCCGCGGGTAGGGTACCGCTCCCCTCGCACAGACCGACGCCGCCATCATGATCGCCGCCATGACCGACACCGCCCTGCAAGACGCCGCCCGCCTCGCCGAAGCTGTCCGGTCGGGGGACCGGCGGGCGCTGGCGCGGGCGATCACGCTGATCGAATCGACGCGCGCCGACCATCGCGCCACCGCCGACGCGCTGCTGGCGGCGCTGCTGCCCTATACCGGCAACTCGGTGCGACTCGGCATCTCCGGCGTGCCGGGAGTGGGCAAGTCGACCTTCATCGAGGCGTTCGGGCTTCATGTCATCGGGCTGGGACACAAGGTCGCGGTGCTGGCGGTCGATCCGTCGTCGCAGCGCACCGGCGGGTCGATCCTGGGCGACAAGACCCGCATGGTGGATCTGTCGCGCGAGGCCAACGCCTTCATCCGCCCCTCCCCGGCCGGGACGACGCTGGGCGGCGTGGCGCGGCGCACCCGGGAGGCGATGCTGATCTGCGAGGCCGCCGGCTTCGATGTCATCGTGGTGGAGACGGTCGGCGTCGGCCAGTCGGAGACCGCGGTCGCCGACATGGTCGACCTGTTCATGCTGCTGCTGCTGCCGGCCGGCGGCGACGAGCTGCAGGGCATCAAGAAGGGCATCGTCGAGCTGGCCGACCTCGTGGTCGTCAACAAAGCCGACGGTGACCTCGCCGCCACCGCCCGCCACACCGTCGCCGACTATCGCCACGCGCTGGCCCTGCTGCGCCATGGCGACTGGCGGGGGGCGGGG
>NZ_LGQY01000091.1:0-43097 GCF_003116065.1 Azospirillum sp. TSO5
GTGCGCAACATCGCGGAAGTGACGACGGCGGTCGCCAACGGCGACTTGTCGAAGAAGATCACCGTCGACGTGAAGGGCGAAATCCTTGAGCTGAAATCCACCATCAACACCATGGTGGACCAGCTGAACAGCTTCGCCTCCGAAGTCGCCCGCGTGGCGCGCGAGGTGGGCATCGAGGGCAAGCTGGGCGGTCAGGCCCAGGTGAAGGGGGTTGCCGGCACCTGGAAGGATCTGACCGACAACGTGAACATGATGGCGGCGAACCTGACCGGTCAGGTGCGCAACATCGCCGAAGTCACCACCGCGGTCGCCAAGGGTGATTTGTCGAAGAAGATCACCGTCGATGTGAAGGGCGAGATCTTCGAACTGAAATCCACCATCAACACGATGGTGGATCAGCTGAACAGCTTCGCCTCGGAAGTGACGCGCGTGGCGCGCGAAGTGGGCTCCGAAGGCAAGCTGGGTGGTCAGGCGAAGGTGGAGGGCGTCGGCGGCACCTGGAAGGACCTGACCGACAACGTGAACATGATGGCGGCGAACCTGACCGGTCAGGTGCGCGGCATCGCCAGCGTCGTCACCGCGGTCGCCGACGGCGACCTGAAGCGCAAGCTGGCGGTGGACGCCAAGGGCGAGATCGCGGCGCTGGCCAACACCATCAACGGCATGATCGACACGCTGGCGACCTTCGCCGATCAGGTCACCAACGTGGCGCGCGAGGTGGGCATCGAAGGCAAGCTGGGCGGTCAGGCCCGCGTGCCGGGCGCTGCCGGCCTGTGGAAGGACCTGACCGAGAACGTGAACCAGCTGGCCGCCAACCTGACCACCCAGGTGCGCGCCATCGCCGAGGTCGCCACCGCGGTGACCAAGGGCGACCTGACCCGCTCCATCACCGTCGAGGCGATGGGCGAGGTCGCGGCGCTGAAGGACAACATCAACGAGATGATCCGCAATCTTCGCGACACGACGCTGAAGAATGCGGAACAGGATTGGCTGAAGACCAACCTCGCCAAATTCACCCGCATGCTGCAGGGCGAACGCGATCTGGTCACCGTCTCCAACATGATCCTGTCGGAGATCGCGCCGCTGGTGAACGCCCAGCACGGCGTCTTCTACGTCGCCACCCGCGACCGCGACGAGCCGCTGCTGGAACTGGTCGCCTCCTACGCGCTGAAGGAGCGCAAGAACCTGTCCAACCGCTTCCACCTGAAGGAAGGTCTGGTCGGGCAGTGCGCCTATGAGAAGAAGCGCATCCTGCTGACCAATGTGCCGCGCGATTATGTGTCGATCAGCTCCGGCCTGGGCGAGGCGCCGCCGCTGAACATCATCGTGCTGCCGGTGCTGTTCGAGGACGACGTGAAGGCGGTGATCGAGCTGGCGAGCTTCGGCCGCTTCAGCGAAACGCACCAGAGCTTCCTGGAGCAGCTGACCGAGAGCATCGGCATCGTGCTGAACACCATCGCCGCCAACATGCGCACCGAAGGTCTGCTGAAGCAGTCGCAGCGCCTGACCACCGAACTGCAGAGCCAGCAGGAGGAGCTGAAGACCACCAACGAGCGGCTGGAACAGCAGGCCGCCTCGCTGCGCAAGTCGGAAGAGCTGCTGAAGGCCCAGCAGGAAAAGCTGACCACCACCAACGAGGCGCTGGAGGAAAAGGCCGAACAGCTGGAGAAGCAGAACATCGAGGTCGAGCGCAAGAACCGCGAGGTCGTGCTCGCCAAGGCGGCGCTGGAGGAGAAGGCGGAACAGCTTGCCCTGACCTCCAAATACAAGTCGCAGTTCCTGGCGAACATGAGCCACGAGTTGCGCACGCCGCTGAACAGCCTGCTGATCCTGTCGAAGCTGCTGGCCGACAACCCCGACACCAACCTGTCCGACCGTCAGGTGGAGTTCGCCCGCACCATCCATTCCGCCGGATCCGACCTCCTGGGGCTCATCAACGACATCCTCGATCTGTCGAAGATCGAATCCGGCACGGTGACGCTGGAAATCGGCGAGGTCGTGCTGGGCGACCTGCGCAACCATGTAGAGCGCACCTTCGCGCAGTTGGCGCAGGAGAAAAAGCTGGACTTCACCATCGAAATGGACGAGGCGCTGCCCGCCAGCGTCCAGACCGACGAGAAGCGGCTGGCCCAGGTGCTGAACAACCTGCTGTCCAACGCCTTCAAGTTCACCGAGAGCGGCGGCATCACCTTCCGCGTCGCCCCGGCGACCGAGGGCTGGAGCGCGGCGCACCCGACGCTGGATGCGGCATCGTCGGTGCTGGCCTTCACCGTCACCGACACCGGCATCGGCATCCCCGAGGACAAGCAGCGCATCATCTTCGAGGCGTTCCAGCAGGCCGACGGCACCACCAGCCGCAAATACGGCGGCACCGGACTGGGGCTGTCGATCAGCCGCGAGATCGCCCGGCTGCTGGGCGGCGAAATCCGCGTTTCCAGCACGCCCGGCAAGGGCAGTTCCTTCACCCTGTACGTTCCGCGCAGCTTCGACACCATCGCGGAACCCGCCGCTCCGCTCGGCACCCCCGCGATCGGCACCTCCCCGGCGCCGGCCGGGCTTCTGCCCAAGCGGACGGACACGGCGACCCGGCCGGTGGTGGCGTCCGGCCCGCAGGAGGGGTTGGCTCTGCTGGACATGCCGCCGGGCGGTGACGACCGCGAAAAGCTGCGCCCCGGCGAACCGGTGGTGCTGATCGTGGAGGATGACAGCACCTTCGCCTCCATCCTGCTCGATCTGGCGCGGGAGAAGGGCTTCCGCACCATCCTGTCCAGCGGCGGGTCGGCGGCGCTGCCGCTGGCGCGCAAATACCGGCCGGACGCCGTGCTGCTCGACATCGGGCTGCCGGACATGGACGGCTGGGCGCTGCTCGACCTGCTGAAGCGCGATCCGCAGACCCGCCACATCCCGGTCCACGTCATCTCCGCCAAGGACGAGCGCCGACGCGGCCTGTCGATGGGCGCCTTCGACTATTCGGAAAAGCCGGTGGAGCGCGAGGCGATCTTCGACGCCCTGAACCGGGTGAAGAGCTTCAAGGAGCGCGACCACCGCAAGCTGCTGGTGGTGGAGAAGGACAGCCCGCAGCCGGGCGGCGTCGCCGCCCTGATCGGCAACGGCGACGTCGAGACCCACACCGTCACCTCGATCGAGGCGGCGATGGCGGCGCTGACGGCCGACCGCTTCGATTGCATGGTGCTGGACCTGTCCAGCCCGACCCTGCCCGGACCGGTCACGGTCGATTTCGAGCTGATCGAATGGCTGCGCACCCGCGACACGCTCGCCTGGATGCCGGTGGTGGTCTATGTCGCCGCCGACATCGCGCCGGAGGACGAGGCGCGGCTGCGCCGGCTGGCCGAGACGGTGGTATTGAAGAGCGCACGCTCGCCGGCCGGGCTGCTGGACGAGACAGCACTGTTCCTCCACCGCGCCGTCGACCGGCTGCCCGACGAGAAGCGGCGCAGCATCCTGGATTTGCGCCAGCATGACCCGGCGCTGGCCGGCAAGCGGGTGCTGGTGATCGACGACGACATCCGCAACATCTTCTCGCTCGCCAGCGTCATGGAGGCCCACAAGATCGAGGTCCTGCATGCCGAAAGCGGGCGCGAGGGGATCGAGCGGCTGCGTGCCGATCCGGAGGTGGACGTCGTGCTGGTCGACATCATGATGCCGGAGATGGACGGCTATGAGACAATGCGCACCATCCGCAGCATCGAGGAGTTCCGCGGCCTGCCGATGATCGCCGTCACCGCCAAGGCGATGAAGGGCGACCGCGACAAATGCATCGAAGCCGGCGCCACCGATTACATCGCCAAACCGGTGGACATCGACCATCTGCTGTCGCTGCTGCGGATCTGGACCGCCAAGGGCAATCGGCCGCAGCCCCGCGGCGGGGTGCAGCCATGACCCGGCGCAAGCTCCAGACGGCGCGGAGGGGGCGGCGTGCGCCCTTCGTCCCGCCGCCCGCCAGTCCGGTGCCTCCGGTTCGCCGGTCCACCCTGCTCGGCACCACCAGCGTCCCGATGCCCGGCGAGGGCGCTGTTCGCCAGACGCTTCTGCCGGCGGCCCCTGCACCCGACGTGACGCCGGTGCCACCGTCCTCCGGCCCGGCTGCCGTCCCCGCGGGATGGGAAAGCGGAACCATGACCAGCGATTCGAATCCCCAGCCCGACAAGGCGGACGTCGCGATCCTGATCGTCGACGACGACCCGCGGAACCTGTTCGCCGTGCGCGAGACGCTGGAGGATCTGGGAGCGCAACTGGTGCTCGCCCGGTCGGGGGAGGAGGCGCTGAAGCATCTGCTGCGGCAGGACTTCGCGCTGATCCTGCTGGACGTCCACATGCCAGGCATGGACGGCTACGAGACGGCGGAGTTGATCCGCCTGCGCGAGAAGTCCCGCCACATCCCGATCATCTTCCTGACCGCCATCAACAAGGACGAGACGCACATCTTCCGCGGCTATACCACCGGCGCCGTGGATTACATGTTCAAGCCCGTCGACCCGCTGATCCTGAAATGCAAGGTGGCGGTCTTCGTCGATCTCTACCGCAAGACCGAGGAGGTGAAGCGCGAGGTCGAGGCCAAGCAGCGCCTGCTGGACGAGAATGAACGGGTGCGGCGCGAGATGCGGCAGGCCGAACAGGCGTTGCGCCGGTCGGAGGAGCGGCAGGCGCTGATTCTGGGCCAGCTTCCCATCGTGCTCTACACCGCCGACCTGACGCCGGGCATTCCGTTCCGCTACCTGTCGGACACCACGGAAACGGTGCTGGGCTGCCCCGCCTCCCGCTTCATCGAGGATCCGCAATTCTGGGAATGCGGGCTGCATCCGGACGACCGCAACCGCGTGCTGCGCCAGCTGGAATCGGTCCACGAGACCGGGCTGACCATGGTGGAATACCGCTGGCGCGGCCCGGACGGCGGCGAACGTCATCTGCTGGATCAGGCGGTCGTCGTGCGCGACGAGGACGGCGTGCCGACCGAGCTGTTCGGCACGATCATGGACGTGACCGAGACGCGCCAGGCCCAGCAGCAGCTCGCCCACGCGCAGAAGATGGAGATGGTCGGCCGGCTGACCGGCGGCATCGCCCATGACTTCAACAACATGCTGATGGTGGTGATCGGCAGCCTGGAGCGTCTGGTCCCCGGCCTCGCCGACGACCCCAAGGCGGCGCGGCGGGCGGAGATGGCGCTGCAGGCGGCGCTGCGCTGTTCCGACATGACGCGGCGGCTGCTGACCTTCGCCCGGCGCCAGCAGCTTCACCCGGAGCCGGTGGATCTCGGCGCGCTGGTCGCCGGCATGGGCGAGCTGATGGAGCGCACGCTGGGTGGGGCCGTCGCCATCGCCATCGAGGCGCCGCCGGCCGATGCCGAACCGCTGTGGATCGCCTCGGTCGATCGCTCGCAGGCGGAATCGGCTCTGCTGAACCTCGTCATCAACGCCCGCGACGCCATGCCCGGCGGCGGCACCCTTCGGATCCGCACCGCGAACACCCGCTTCGAGGAGCCGCAGACGGCGCACGGCATGTCGGTGCCGGCCGGCGACTATATCCTGCTGTCGGTGTCGGACAGCGGATGCGGCATGCCGCCGGACGTGCTGGAACGCGCCTTCGAACCCTTCTTCACCACCAAGGAAACGGGGAAGGGCACCGGCCTCGGCCTTGCCATGATCCATGGCTTCGTCAAGCAGTCGGGCGGGCTGATCGGCATCGACAGCACCCCCGGCGCCGGCACCACCTTCCGGCTCTATCTGCCGCGGGCGACGATGGACGCCCTGCAAAGCCCAACTCCGGACGAGGACGGCGCCGACGAGGCCTTCGCCGGCCGCGGCGAGACGGTGCTGGTGGTGGATGACGACGCCGACGTGCGGGCGGTCGCCGTCCAGGCGGTGACGGCGCTGGGATACCGCGTGCTGGAAGCCGACGGGGCGGAAGCGGCGCTGACCCTGCTGGACCGGCAGCCGGTCGACCTTCTGTTCACCGACATCGTGATGCCCGGCGGGCTGAACGGGCGCGAACTGGCGCTGGAGGGTTTGCGCCGCCATCCCTCGCTGCGGGTGCTGTTCGCGTCGGGCTATGCCAACGGAACCAGTGCGCCGGAACCGGAGGCCGGCGCGTCCGCCGACACCGGCAGCGCCGCCGATCCCGGCGCCGTGCTGGGGGCCGTGCTGAGCCGGGCGGAAACGCTGCCGAAGCCTTACCGCGACGGCGTTCTGGCCCGTGCCCTGCGGCGCGCGCTGGATTTGCAGGCCCCTCTCGCCCCGGCGGAGGCCGTCCGGGGATGATGAGGGGGATCGAGGGCGGCGCCGTCCCACGCCGCCGGTTGTGCATATCAGGTCAGGTTCCGGTTCATGGTTTTGTCCGACGACGCGCTTACCCTGCTCAGAAGCTCCATTCGATCCGTCTGGGCGTTGGAACTGCTTTTGCTGTTGCGCCGACATCCCGATCGCGACTGGTCGAATGGCGACCTCGTGAGGGAGTTGCGCGGCAGCGACGTCGTGGTTCAGGAGGCGCTGGGCGGCTTTCTCGGGGCCGGGCTTCTGGTGGCGTTGGCGGACGGCAGTCACCGCTACCAGCCCGCCGCCCCGATCCTCGACAAATGGGTGGAGGAGATCGCGCAGGCCTATGCCACCCGTCCGTCCGCCATCATCCGCGAGATCTTCGCGGCACCCGGCAACAAGGTGCAGGTTTTCGCCGACTCCTTCAGGTTCCGCCTCAATGACTGAGATTTATTGGACAGAGACGATGGCTGTTTCGACAATGGCTGAACTCGCTATGGATATACCCGGCCCGCATCGGCTCCCCTCCCCGCCGGGGAGAGGGAAAGAAGGGCGCTGACATGGATGTCCTGAAGTCTGCGGTCTATCTGCTGTGTTTCGCCGCCAGCCTGCTGTGCATGGTGCTGCTGCTGCGCAGTTACCTGCGGTCGCACAGCCGCCTGCTGCTGTGGAGCACGCTGTGCTTCGTCGGGTTGGCGATCAACAACCTGCTGCTGTTCATCGATGTCGTCGTTCTGCCGACGGAGGTCGACCTGCTGCCGTTCCGCCATCTCTCCGCGCTGGCCGGGGTCGGGATCCTGCTGTACGGCTTCATCTGGGATGCCGAGTGATGTTGCCCACGACTTACAGTTTCTTCACCGGGGCGCTGGCGGCGCTGTATGCGGTCGCGGGAATGTTCTTCCTCAGCTTCTGGAGGCGGACGCGCGATGCGCTGTTCGCCAGCTTCGCATTGGCTTTTGCGCTGCTGGCGATCAATCAGGTGGTGCTGGCGCTGGGCGGGCTGGAGCGGGAGGAGCAGAGCTGGGTCTATGTGTTGCGCCTGCTGGCCTTCCTGCTGATCATCGCCGGCATCGCCCGCAAGAATCTGGAGGGACGGCGGCGCTGACCGGTCATTTGCGGCCGTCGCCGAAACGGCGGCAGTCCCATTCGTCGCTGCCGGCCTCCGCCCGCCCGCCGTTGGAGGTGCGGTAGCGCGCATCGTCGCACCGGCCATTGCCGGCATAGCGGCTGTAGCCGCCGTGGCCCCGGCTTCGGTACCCGGTGTCGTAGCCGTTGCCGTAATAGCCGCCATTGTCGTAGCCGCCGCGACGGTGATGATGCCGGCCGCGGTTGTAATCGCCATCCTCGTCATCGCCGGCGGTGGCGGCCAGCACGCCCAGCCCGACCACAGCGGCGCCGATCAGCAGGGCGCCCGCCATGTCGTCGTTGCCGTTGCCGGCACAGCCGGGCAAGGCCAGCGACGCCGCCAAGCAAGCGGCCATCACGGTCCTGCCACCGAAAACTCCGCGCCGTGCCACCGTTTCCATCGCCGCCTCCCGGAATAGGGCTTCATTTACGCATGAACACATGATCAGCGGTTTTCATTCGATGCCATTATAATTTCATTTTCGAAATATTTATCCCGCTCTGCTTTCGCCCCGCGGGTGCATACGGAAGGATTGCGGCGGGGCTTGGCCCGGCCCGCGGGAAGCCCTATGGTCGGGCTGCTGTGGCCAATATGGGGAGTGCGTGGATGTTCACCGCCAGGATCCTTCTGCTCGGCTCCGGGGAGTTGGGCAAGGAATTCGTCATCGCGGCCAAGCGGCTGGGCTGCGAGGTCATCGCCTGCGACAGCTATGCCAACGCCCCGGCGATGCAGGTCGCCGATGCGGCGGAGGTGTTCTCCATGCTGGACGCCGACGCCCTGCGCGCGGCCATCGCCAAGCACCGCCCCGACTATATCGTGCCGGAGGTGGAGGCGATCCGCACCGAGGTGCTTCACGAGTTCGAAGATGCCGGCACCACCGTCGTCCCGTCGGCCCGCGCCGCCACCATGACGATGAACCGCGACCGCATCCGCGAGGTCGCCGCGGCCGAACTGGGCCTGCGCACCTCGCGCTACCGCTATGCCGAGAGCCTGGAGGAGGTGCGCGCCGGGGCGGAGCACACCGGTTTCCCTTGCGTGGTCAAGCCGGTGATGTCGTCGTCCGGCAAGGGGCAGAGCACGGTCCAGGATGCTGCCGGGCTGGAGGCCGCCTGGGACTACGCGGTGGCGAATATGCGCGGCGACCGCCGCAAGGTGATCGTCGAGGAGTTCGTCCCCTTCGAGTACGAAATCACGCTGCTGACCGTCCGCACCCGCGACGGCATCCTCTATTGCGAGCCGATCGGCCATCGGCAGGAGCGCGGCGACTACCAGGAATCCTGGCAGCCGGTCGTCATGCCGCAGGCGATGCTGGACGATGCCAAGGCGATGGCGGCGCGTGTCGTCGACAATCTCGGCGGCTACGGCATCTTCGGCGTCGAGTTTTTCGTGACGGCCGACGAGGTGATCTTCTCCGAACTGTCGCCGCGCCCGCACGACACCGGCATGGTCACCCTGCTGTCACAGAACCTGTCGGAATTCGAACTGCACGCCCGCGCCATCCTGGGCCTGCCGATTCCCAACATCGTCTGCCGTGCCCCGTCGGCATCGGCCGTCATCCTGGCCGACCGCGAGGCAGAGAATTTCCGCATCGAGGGGCTGGCCGAGGCGCTCAGCCTGGGTTCGGCGGAGCAGGAGGTCGACGTCCGGCTGTTCGGCAAGCCGACCACCCGCAAGAATCGCCGCATGGGCGTGGCGCTCGCCACCGGCACCGACACCGACGATGCAAGGGCGCGGGCCAAGCAGGCCGCGGACAAGGTGACGATCCGGTATCTGTGAATCCTCAGGCGATGCGGCGGGCAATGTTGGTGCCCGCCGCCCGCCGGGCGTCCGCTTACGAGATTGCTGCCAGCGTTCCGGGCATGGTGTCCGCCTCAAGCATCGGGGCCGCCCGTCCCGTGGTGGTCAGCGGAGCGGTGGAGCGCCCTTCGCGATAGCCAAACGTGACGTAGTGGGTGGCCGCAGCCGCCTCGGTGCTGCCCAAGGCACGCTGCACATCGGGATTGCGCGCCAGATAGGCCGCCGCGTTGAACGTGGTCGTCCGCCCTTCCAGCCGTCCGGTGCTGGCATAGTGCAACGCCGCGGCAGTCGTGTCGGTGCCGAACGCCCGGATCAGATCCGGGTTCGCTGCGATATAGCTCATGGCGTTGAACGTCGTGCTGCGCCCTTCCGAGCGGCCGAGAACAATATAATGCTCCGTCGCAGCCGCGGTGTTCGTGCCGAATGCAGCAGCAAGATCGCGGTTCGCGGCCAGATAGCTGGCGGCATCAAATGTCGTCGACCGGTTTTCGAGGTGCCCGGTCTGTACGTAATGATAGAAGGCAGCCGTACCGTTGGTCCCGAAGGCGGCGGCCAAGTCGCGGTTGGCTGCGAGATAGCTCATCGCGTCGAAGGCGGTCGCGCTGGAGGCTGAGACCGTACGGTCGGAAAACCGGATATATTCGACATTCCGAATCAGATCGGAACCGTTGAGGCGATCGATGATTGCGGACTAGCCGCCGTAGCTCATCAGTTTGTTGGGCGCATAGTTCTGGCTGGAGATGACCGTATCGAAGCCGTCACCTCCGTCGATGGTATCGACTCCATACCCGCCGCTGATGAGATCATCGCCGCCGCCGCCGCTGATATAATCGTTTCCGTTGTATCCATAGAGCGTGTCGGGATAGGACGATCCAAAGATTTGGTCGCTGCCGGACAGGATGTTCTGGGTGGTCAGCGTGTAGGCAAGGCTGTAAATGCTGTAAAAGCTGATGTTGGCATTGTTGAACGACAGCAGTGGAGCCCCGCCGGGCAGGGTCGCCGACACGGAAGTTATCCTTCCGGACGCATTGTAATCGGTGATGTTGAACGACCCTGTGACGGTAACGTCCATCACCGGCGCCCCGTTCAGCGTATAACGGAACGCAATCTGCGAAGAGTTTTGCGTAAGAAGGGAGTAATTGTCATAAACGATACCAGCGGTATCTCCAGACCCCGATAAATTGATCGAAACATTCGCGACGACAGTGGTCATTCCGGGGCCTCGAGAAATCCGATGGAAGTATGGCTAGGGGGATGTTTTGCAGCAGCTGATCTCAGGCGCGGCGTCGCCGTGCCCTGCGTCACCATCGCCTATCCCTTTCTACGGTCGCCTTCATGCCACCGGTTTGAAGCGGTGACCGTTAGGGCATGCTCAAAAGGGTAAATGCGCAATCTTAGAATGTCGAGAGTGTACGAGTGGATTTCGCTTACGGCGTGTGGATGCGTCTACCGCCCCAGCAGCCGGTCCACCCGCCGCAGGGCAGGGAACATCACCGCCCACAGCCCGGCCAGACCGACCGCGCCGACGCCGCCCAGCACCACCGCCGGAACCGCGCCGACCAGTGCGGCCACGCTTCCGGACTCGAACTCGCCCAACTGGTTGGAGGCGCCGATGAACAGCGAGGTGACGGCGCCGACCCGGCCGCGCATGTCGTCGGGGGTGGAGAGCTGGATCAGCGTTTGGCGGACGAACATGCTGACCTGATCGGTGGCACCGACCGCCAGCAGGGCGATGAAGGACAGCACCGGATCGGCCGACAGGCCGAAGGCGATGGTGGCGACGCCGAACCCGGCCACCGCCACCAGCATCCAGCGCCCGGCATGGCGCTTCACGCCCCAGCGGGTGATGACCATCGCCATGGCGAGCGCCCCCAGCGCCGGGGCGGAGCGCAGCAGGCCGAGGCCCCACGGCCCGACAAACAGCACATCGCGCGCATAGATCGGCAGCAGCGCCGTCGCGCCGCCCAACAGAACCGCGAACAGGTCGAGCGAGATGGCGCCCAGGATCTCCGGCCGACTGCGGATGAAGGCGGCACCGGCCAGCATGCTGGTCAGGCTCATGGCGCGCTTGGTCATGGTGACGGAGCGCGGACGGCAGGCGGCGATCAGCAGGACCGACAGCACCAGCATCGCCGTGCTGACGCCGTAGACCGCCGCCGGCCCGGCGATGTAGAGCAGCCCGCCCAGCGCCGGGCCGGAGATCTGCGCCACCTGCACCCCCGACGACTGCCACGCGACGGCGTTGGGAAGGTCCTCCACCGGCACCGTCGCCGACAGGATCGCCTGGTTGGCCGGCCCCTCGAAGGATTTGGCGAGGCCGATCAGCGCCACCACGGCGAAGATCGCGTGGGGCGACAGGCCGCCGGCCATGGTCAACAGAAACAGGGCGGCCACGGCGATCATCTCGATCGACAGGGCGCCGAACAGCACCGTCTTGCGGTCGTTGTTGTCGACCACATGGCCGGCCACCAAAACCAGCGCCAGGGTGGGCAGGAACTGGAACAGCCCGACCAGACCGAGGTCAAGCGGGTCGCCGGTCATGGCATAGACCTGCCAGCCGACCGCCACCACCTGCATCTGGATCGCCAGCATCGAACAGACCCGCGCGCTCCAGAACAGGGCGAAAGCGCGGTGACGGAAAGCCGACCGGAAACTATCCCCGGTCGTGGCGGCGCTGGTCATTCAAACTGGCTCCAGAAGTGTGGCGAGCCCCAGCCCGCCGCCGATGCCGAGCGTGGCGAGGCCCCGGCGGGGCGTGGTGCCCGCCGCCGGGAACAGCAGCTCGGTGAACAGGCGCGTCACCAGGATGGCTCCCGACGCGCCATAGGGATGGCCGAGCGCCAGCGCCCCGCCGCCGACCGACACGCGCGCCGGGTCAATGCCGAGGGCGTCGAGGCTGGCCAGCACCTGGGCGGCGAAGGCCTCGTTGAACTCGACGAGGTCGATGTCGGTGACGGACAGTCCGGGGTTGCGGGCCAGAAGCTTCGCCACTGCCGGGATCGGGCCGGTGCCGAGAAGCTTCGGGTCCACCCCTGCCGCGGTGCTGTCGACCACCGCCAGTCCGTGGGTCAGGCCGAGTTCGCGGAACTTCCGCTCCGACACCATGGCCACCACGGCGGCGCCGTCATTCATCGGGCATGCGTTGCCGGCTGTCACCGTGCCGTTGGACCGCAGGATGGGACGCAACGCCGCCAGTCGGTCGAGGCTGGTGTCGGCGCGCGGGCATTCGTCGCGGTCGACGATCCGGCCATCGCGCAGGGTAAGGGGAACGATCTCGCGGTCGAACCGTCCGGCGGCTTGCGCGGCCACGGCCTTGCGGTGGCTGTCCAGAGCGTAGCGGTCTTGGCGGGCGCGGTCGATGCCGTGGGCGGCGGCGACGTTCTCCGCCGCTTCGATCATCGACGGGTCGCCGATCTTGTCGGGGGCGAAGCGGGCGCGGTCGTAGAAGGTCGGGCTGCGGTAAAGGCTGGACGGCTTGGCGACGCGCCACGGGGCGGTGCTGGTGCTCTCCACCCCACCGGCGAGGACGACGTCGCAGGCGCCGGACTGCACCAGCCGGGCGGCGAGGTTGACCGCCTCCAACCCCGATCCGCATTGACGGTCCACCGTGACGCCGGGCACCGACACCGGCAGGCCGGCGGCCAGCGCCGACAGCCGCGCGACATTGCCGCCGGGACCGACCGCGTTGCCCAGCAGCACCTCGTCCACCTCCGCCGGGTCGATGCCGGCGTCAGCAAGCACGGCATGAATGACCGGGGCGGCGAGGTCCTCGACGGGAAGCTCGCGCAAGCTGCCGCCGATCCGGCCGACGGGCGTGCGCCGGGCAGCGACGATGATGGGTCGGCTGCTCATTCAACCACCTCCAGCCCGCCGGCTCTTGCCCGCTCACGAACATCGGCGCGTGCGATCTTGCCGCTGCCGGTCAGGGGCATGTCGGCCGCCGCGAAGACCCGTCGTGGCGCCTTGTAGGCCTCAAGCCGCTCCTGACACCAGCCGCGCAACTCGGTCAGCGAGGCGCGTCCGCTCCCGCGCCACCAGACGACGGCGGACAGTGCGTCGCCCCAATAGGGGTCGGGCAGGCCGAACACCACCGCCTCCGCCACCGCGGGGTGGGCGCGCAGGGCCGCTTCGACCTCCGCCGGGTAGACGTTCAGGCCGCCGGTGATGACCATGTCGCCGGCCCGGCCGACCAGACGCAGCCAGCCGTCGCCGTCGATCCAGCCGTAATCGCCCACCGTGCCCCAGCCGTCCTGCTCGCGATAGCCGGCGCCGTCGGTGGTGCCGAGATAGCCGTCGCTCAACATGCCGCTGCGCACCCAAACGGTGCCGGGCTGGCCGCGCTCAACCGGATTGTCGTCATCGTCGCGCAGGCTCAGCTCCACTCCGTGGAAGGGGCGGCCGACGCTGTCGGCGGGGGCACCCTCGCGTGACGAGCGCAGGCTGACGAAGCTCAACTCCGACGCGCCGTAATATTCCAGCACAGCGGCATCCGGGCAGAGCGCGGACAGCCGGTCATGCACCGCGGGGGCGAGCTTGGCGCCGGAACAGACCACCCGGCGCAGGGCGGGGAAGCGCCGGCCGTCGCGTTCCGCGGCGTCGAGGATGCCGACCAGCATCGTCGGCACCAGCACCAGCGTGGTGACGCCGCAGGTTGCCAACTGCATTGCCGCATCGCTGGCGTCGAACTTCGGCTGCACCCGCACCGTGGCGCCGGCCGACAGACCCTCCACCGCGCCATAGAGGCCGAGGCCATGGACCAGCGGCCCCGGCACCAGGACGACATCATCGGGTCCAATGCCGAACTCGACCCGGCTCACCTCCAGCGTCGCCAGCCAGGAGCCCTGGTTGCGGATGAAGGCCTTCGGCCGCCCGGTGGTGCCGGAGGTGAAGCCGACCAGAAAGGGCGTTTTCGGGTTGATCGCGGGGATGCTCCAGCCCGCCGGCTGCGCGGCGATCCAGTCGGAAACGGTGTCCGTCGTCAGGTGCAGGTCGGGGCGGAAGGTGTCCAGGGCTGCGGCGGTCTGCGCGGCGCTCCATTTCGGGTCGAGCAGTCCGACGATTCCGCCGGCCGCAACGATGCCGAAGAACAGCGCCGGCAACTCCGCCCGGTTGCCGAGGCTGAGCGCCACACGTGGCGGCCCACCGTCCCGGCTCAGGGCCGAAACCCCGGCCCCCACCCGCCGCACTTGGTCGAGCAGGATGCCGTAGGACACCACCTCGTCACCGAAGACCAACGCGGGATGGCTGGGCGCCCGGTCGGCGGCCAGTGCGAAGGGGCGGACGAGGTTGTCCGCCTTCAGATAGCCGCTGGTTACGGACGATCGGTCAGACGCCACACTCTCAGGCATGGATCGGCAGGATGCCGGCGCGGCGGACGCCCGAGGCGGCGACGGCGGCGACACCGGCCTTGATCAGGTCGCCCGGCACGAAGGCCAGCGAGCCGAACAGCGCCTTCTCGATTGGCAGGCCGGCAACCAGCCACAGCCAGGGAATGCCGCCGGCATAGACGACCAGGATGCCGCCGAGCACGCTGACCGCGAACAGGCGGATCGGGTTGGCATTGGTGGCGAAACGCTCCGCCAGCCAGCCGGTGACGAAGGCGGCCACCGGGAAGGCCAGAACGAAACCGCCGGTCGGCCCCATCAGCACGCCGATGCCGCCGCGCCCGCCGGCCAGCAGGGGCAGTCCGGCCGCGACCAGCAGCACGAACAGCAGGGCGGCGATGCCGCCGCGCTTGGCGCCCAGAATGGTGCCGGCCAGCATGATACCCAGCGTCTGCGCGGTGATCGGAACCGGCAGGAAGCCGAGCGGAATCGGCGGCGCCATGCCAAGCCCGCCCAGCAGGGCGGCGAACAGGGCGCAGAGGACGAGGTCGCGGGTGGACAACATGGCGGACGCTTCCTTCGGCTGGTGTCTTTATCGTTGAGTGCTGTTTTTGGTCTCGGCAACTTCGGTCCCAGCATCGGCCGGGTCGTAGCCGCGCGCTTCCAGTGCGGCGGTCAGATCATCGGCCATGGTGAGGATCTTGACCAGCAGCGGAACGAACAAGGCGGCTATGTTGCGTTCCACGCCGCGGGCGCGCTGGGCCATCCGCACCTCGCGCACCTGCTCGCCCAGCAGCGGGATGAAGCGGATGGTCAGGGCCAGCATCAGCGCCATCTTCGCCGGATTGACCCCGACCGGGCGCAGCAGGCCGAACAGCCGCTCGAACAAATCGACCATGTCCATGACTCGGGTGGTCAGCGTGACCAGCGTCGCCAGCAGGATCAGGGCGGCGAAGCGAGCGACGGCGACGGCCGTTTCCTCCCAGCCGCCGCCGGCCAGCAGGGCTTGGAAGCCGAACAGCAGGGTCAGCATGACGACCGGCGCCCGCAGCTCCGCCAGCACCCGGCCGGCGGGCAGCTTCGCCGCGACAAGCACGGCGGTGCCGATCAGTCCGGCGGCGACTGCTCCCCAGGCACCGGGCAGAGCCAGCACCGCCACCGTCACCAGCAGCAGCCCGCCCAGCTTCGCTCCCGCCGGCAGGCGGTGGATGACCGACTCCCGATGCAGGTAGAGTCCCAGCATCAGCCGAGCCGCTCGATATAGGCCGGCACGGTGACCGCCGGGAGGCCGTCGGCGACGATGCGGCCATCCTCCAGCACCAGCGCCCGGTCGAAATCCCTGACCATGTCGAGGTCGTGGGTGACGACGATCACCGTCTGCGGCAGCCCGCGCAGCAACTCGATCACCTTGCGGCGGTTGCGCAGGTCGAGCAGGGTGGTCGGCTCGTCGAAGATCACATAGGCCGGTTCCAGCACCAGCACACCGGCGATGGCGAGCAGTTGCTTCTCGCCGCCGCTCATCTGGTGGGCCGGCTGGTGGCGGTAGCGGTCGAGGCCGTAACGTTCCAGCGCCCCGGCGACACGGCGGGCGATCTCGTCCTTCGGCAGCTTGCGCGCCTTCAGCCCGAAAGCGATGTCCTCTTCGACTGTCGGATAGACGATCTGGGTGTCGGGATTCTGGAAGACGAAGCCGACCCGCTGGCGCACGGCGCGCCCGTCGCTGCGGGTGTCGAGACCGTCGACGGCGACGGTGCCGTCAGTCGGCAGGATCAGGCCGTTCAGCAGGCGGGCCAGCGTGCTCTTGCCCGAGCCGTTGCCGCCGAGGATGGCGATGCGCCGCTCCCCCAGCCGCAACGACAGGTCGTGCAGGACGGGACGGTCGCCATAGGCGTGAGTGACGGACCGGAGTTCGATCATCGACGGGGGGGCGAGCTTTCGCGTTGCAGTTCTGTTGCGCGTGCGAAAGGTTCTTAGCGGGTTTGCGGGCGGGGTGCCATAGGGGAGCGTGCTACGGCAGCTCCGACTTGACGTCTGTCCATATTTCTGTACATAGTGTGATACCCCACCCGCATACGGCCAAGTACTTCGATATGGGACACATCAGCTACACCGACCTCAGAAACAATCTTGCCAGTGTGATGGACGAGGTCTGTGACAGCCGCGCACCGTTGACCGTCACCCGTCAGAAGGGACGGTCGGTGGTGATGATTTCCGAGGAAGAGTTCGAAGGGTTGATGGAGACGCTTCATCTCCTGAAAAGCCCCAAGAACGCGGAACGGCTGCTCAAGGGCATCGCCCAACTTGATGCTGGCAAAGGTATCGAGCGAGACATTCTGAATGAAGAAGGTTTGGACTGACGGCGCTTGGGAGGATTACTTATACTGGCAGAAAAACGACCGGGCCGTGTTGAAGAAGGTCAACGACCTGATCCGCGACACGGAACGAAACCCTTTTTCAGGGTTGGGCAAGCCTGAACCATTGAAGGAGGGGCTTTCCGGCTGGTGGTCGCGCCGCATCACGGGCGAACATCGGCTGGTCTATCGGGTGACCGGAAGCGGCGACACCCAGGCACTCGAAATCCTCGCCTGCCGGTATCATTATTGAGCCGCCATGAAGGCCGCCCCCTGTGGGCGGCCTTTCTTCATCGGCGAGCGGGGATCAGAAGCTGTTCCGCTCGTGGTAGGTCTGCAAAAACTGCTGCACCCGCGGTTCCGTGGATTCGTGGAAGACCTCGCGCGGGGTGCCGAAGGCGGCGATGCGGCCACGGTCGAGGAAGGCGACCTTGTCGGCGACGTTGGCGGCGAATCCCATTTCGTGGGTCACCACCACCATGGTCATGCCGTCGGCCGCCAGATCGCGCATCACCTGCAGCACCTCGCCCACCAGTTCGGGGTCGAGCGCCGAGGTTGGCTCGTCGAACAGCATCAGGTGGGGTTCCATCGCGATGACGCGGGCGATGGCGACGCGCTGCTGCTGGCCGCCGGACAGGCGGGCAGGGTAGCTGTCGGCCTTGGCGGCCAGACCCACGCGGTCCAGCATCCTGCCGGCATGCGCCGCAGCCGACGCCTTGTCCATGCCGCGGACCTGCACCAGCGCCTCCGCCACATTCTCCAAGGCGGTCATGTGGGGCCACAGGTTGAACTGCTGGAACACCATGCCGACGTTGCGGCGCAGGCTGCGCAGGTCACGGTTTGACTGGCGGCGGCGCGGCGTGTCCTCGGTATAACCGACCAGCGTGCCTTCGATGCGGATCTCGCCGCGGTCGTAGACCTCCAGGAAGTTGACGCAGCGCAGAAGCGTGCTCTTGCCCGATCCGCTGGGGCCGATCAGGCAGACGACCTCCGACTTGTTGACCGTCAAGTCGATGTCGCGCAGCACCTCGTTGGTGCCGAAGCTCTTGCCGACGCCGCGGATCGAGACCATCGGCACGGCATCGCCGGCGGTCGGGGTGCGCGACGGGGTGGCGGTTTGGGAAACGGCGGTCATCACGCCCTCGCGGTTGCGGTCTCGGTCGACGACCCCTGCGGCGAGGCATGGGTCAGGAAACGGGTGACGCGCGCCTCCAGCCGGCGGCCCAGGCGCGACACCACCTCCACCAGCAGCCAGTAGAACAGCGCCATCCCAACGATGGTCTCGAAGGTGGCGAAGGTCTCCGCCGCCATCGTCTGCATCTCGTACATCAGTTCCGGAACGGTGATGATCGACAGCACCACCGTCTCCTTGGTCAGGATCGCCATCATGTTGACGATGGCCGGGATGGTCGAAACCAGCATCGCCGGTACGATCACCCGGCGCAGGATGGAGCCGTAGGACATGCCGAGGCTGAGCGCCGCCTCCACCTGTCCTTTCGGCACCGCCTGATAGCCGGCGCGGAAGATCTCGGCGAAGTAGGCGCTGCCGTAGATGCCGAGGCCGAGGATGCCGGCGGTCGTCGCCTCCAGCCGCAGGCCGATGGACGGGCCGCCGCTGTAGAGCAGGAACAGCTGGATCAGGAAGGGCGTGCCGCGGATCACCTCGATATAGGCGCGGATGACCCAGCGTAGCGGCTTCACCGGCACTTGCCGCAGCAGCATCAGCACGAAGCCCAGCACCATGCCGATGAGGCAGCCGGCGCCCCAGCACAGGATGGTGACGCCGAAGCCGCGCAGCAGCGCCGGGCCGTACTGGACGAGAAGGGAAAGGTCCAACATCGGGTCAGGCCTGTTGCAGGCGGCGTTCGACCAGCGTGCCGAACAGGGCCAGCGCGCCGTTGATCGCCAGATAGATGAGGCCGGCCGCCAGATAGATCTCCAGCGGGCGGTAGTTGCTGGCCGAAATGGTCTGGCTGGTCCGCGTCAACTCCGCCACCCCGACGACAGAGATCAGCGAGGACGCCTTCAGCAGCAGGATCAACTCGTTGACCAGGGCGGGAACCGAGATGCGGAAGGCCTGCGGCAACAGGATGCGCGTCCAGATCGACTGGGCGGGGAAACCCAGCGCCAGCGCCGCTTCCGATTGGCCGTGCGGGACGGCGTTCAGGGCGCCGCGGTAGATCTCCGACACATAGGCGCCGGACGCGAGACCGAGCGCGGCGACGGAGGCGACCAGCGGCGGCACGTCGATGCCGATCAGCGGCAGCATGTAGTAGATCAGCAGCAGTTGGATCAGCAGCGGCACGCCGCGGAAAAAGCTGACATAGACGCCGCCGGCCATGTCGGCCGCCCGGCCGCCGGACTGGCGCGCGACGCAGACGACGACACCGATCACCTGCCCCAGCAGCACGCCGAGCAGCGAGACCCAGATGGTCGTGACGGCCGCCCCCAGCAGATAGGGAAGGGCGTCGATGATGACGCTGAACTTCATCGAGTGGGCCTTTGATTACGGCGGAGCCGCGACCTATCCCCTCTCCCCGGGGGGGAGAGGGGGTATTCCGCATCCTGTCTTACAGCTGCGGTTCCGGAACGGTGGTCGGCAGTTCCTGCGAGACGGCGAACCACTTCTTCTGGATGGTCGCCATGCGGCCGTCCTTCTGGATCTTCACGAGCGCGGCGTTGACCGCCTCAATCAGGCTCTTGTCGTTCTCGTCCAGGCGGCCGACCCAGGAGAAGTAAGAGGGCTTGCCGAAGGGCGGCAGGACGACCGCGAAGGTGTCCTTGCGCTTGGATGCTGCGAAGTTCAGGTTCGGCAGCGAGTTGACCGAGGCGTCGACGCGGCCGGCGGCCAGATCGGCGTAGGACTGGTTGCTGTCGACATACTCACGCACGTCCGGCGGGGTCGGCAGGGTCTGGCCGTATTCCTTCAACTGGGCCAGCTGCGAGGTGCCCTTGCCGCCGCCGACCTTCTTGCCGGCGATGTCCTCCGGCTTGTTAATGGTCTTGTCATCGGCGCGCTTCATCAGGGCGGCGGTCGCTTCCGAAATCGGAACGGTAAAGGCATAACGCTTCATGCGCTCCTTCGTGATGGTGACCGGGGCGATGACCAGATCGAACTTCTTGGCTTCCAGGCCGGGCAGCACGCTGGTCCAGGGCAGGTCCATGTACTTGGCCTTGACGCCCAGCTCCTTCGCCACCTCGTCGATCAGGTCGCGGTCGACGCCCTTGTATTCGTTGTTCTCGAGGAAATCGAAGGGCGGGAACTGCATCTCGGTGGCGACGGTCAGGACGCCCGCCTTCTTCACGTCGGCCAGCGTGTCGGCCATCGCCGTGCCGGCGGCGGCACCGGCGACCAGCATCGTGGCGCCCAGCAGCGCCGCCTTGACCATCGTCCGAACCATAGCCTTGCTCTCCATCATGAACAGACCCCCTGTTGCGGCCGGCGGCTGTCGCCGGTCCTTTTGTGTTTACAAATTCAACTCTGTCGCGCTGTCCGTGATCGACGACCCGCTGAGGCTGAACCGGTCGC
The DNA here is from genome assembly GCF_003116065.1 of Azospirillum sp. TSO5. NCBI lineage: Bacteria > Pseudomonadati > Pseudomonadota > Alphaproteobacteria > Rhodospirillales > Azospirillaceae > Azospirillum > Azospirillum sp. TSO5. The sequence continues at coordinate 20,397 of NZ_LGQY01000091.1, forward strand.
CCACCGACAGGAAATGCACCAGCGTCACCGGCCGGCTGAGATGCATGGTCTGCCGCCTGATCGACAGGCAGGCCGTGCCGGCCTCCACCCCCAGCAGTGCCGCCATCTCCGCCGTGGCGTTGACCGCCCGCACGGTATGGTCGGCCGACGACCAGGGAACCCGGTCGACCAGCCAACGGCTGGGTGCCACGACGTCGAACGGTTCGTCAATCACCTCCGGCACGACGTCGAGGTTGACGAGGCGGCGTTCGTGCTGGATCGGCGTCCCATCGCTGAAATGCAGGCATTCAAGCGTCAGGATCGGCGTTCCGTCGGGCAGGTCCGGCCAGCGGATGCCTTCGCCGTTGCGAAGGCTCCTGCGGTCGCGGATGCGGAATTCGTAGACACGCCCCTCCCGCGCAACCACATCGCCGATGTCCTCGATGGGCAGGGCGAAGCGGTCGCGGCGGCTGGTGGCGACGAAGGTGCCGGCGCGGCGGCGGCGGACCAGGAATCCCTCCCGCGCCAGCAGGGCAATGGCCTTGTGCACGGTCTGGCGGGAGACGCCATAGAGGCTCGACAGTTCCGCCTCGTTGGGAAGCCGCTGGCCGGCCTGCCAGCGTCCGCGCAGGATCTGGCCGGCGACGGCGCGCTTGATCTGGTCGAACAGGGGGCCGCGGCCGTCCAGGGCACCATCCAGCGAGCCGCCGGGGCTGCTGTCCAGGGTCAGGCCGTCCTGCACCGGATCGCCCGGCTGGGAAGCCGGTCCGTCACCGCGGTCCTGTCCGGTCAGGCCTTGCCGTACCAACCCCTGCACCCCGCTCTCCGCGCCGCGTTGCGATGTGACGTTTCGGCGATAATGTATGTACATAATCTTTCGGTCAATCGCGAATTCCCGGACTTGGTCCTGGCCTGTTGTCCACCATGCTGCGATGCGGCGGATTTCTGCTTATCCGCTTCGCAAGGGCTTGCGCATCCGCTCAAAAAAGCCAATTGGAGAGCGGGTTTCGCTGTGTTGAAGGTTCGAGTGCGTGCATGTCGGTCGGATTGGGCAAGGAAGGGTTGAGGGGGCCGGTGGCGGAGGTGCGTGACGATCTCGTCGCCTGCCACGACTGCGGACGCCTGCACCGCATCCGCCTGCCGGCACCGGGCCGCCGGGCCGAATGCACCCGCTGCGGGGCGGTGCTGTTCCGGCACACCAGGGGCGGGCTGCACCATGCTCTGCCGGTGGCGGTCGCCGGCGCCCTGCTGCTGCTGCTGATCGTCGCCAACCCGCTGATGGGCGTGAACATCCAGGGCAACGACCGGACCAGCCTGGTCGTCACCGGGGTCGAAACGCTGGCGGACCAGGGCATGTGGCCGCTGGCGCTGCTGGTCGGTGCATTGGTGCTGGCCGCCCCCTTCGCCCGCAACATGGCGGTGATCGCCGTTCTGCAGCGCCTGCACGAAGGGCGCCCGCCCACCCATGTGCGGGAGACGGCGCGCCTGTTCGCCTGGGCCGAGCGGCTGCGGCCCTGGGCGATGCTGGACGTGTTCCTGCTGGGGCTCCTGGTCGGCTATTCGCGGCTGAAGGGCTTCGCCAATGCCGAATTCCTGTCCGGCGGGCTGGCGCTGGGCGGCTTCGTGCTGGTCCGCACGCTGATGGACCTGTCGCTCGACAGCCGCCGGATCTGGCAGGCCATCGACCATGTGCCGCCGTCCGGCGCTCCGGCGCCGGCGCGCTGGGTCGCCTGCACCGTCTGCCAGCGGATCCATGGCTGCGACCATGGTCCGGCGCCGGAGCGCTGCACCCGTTGCCACAGCCGCCTGCATCCGCGCGAGCCGAACAGCCTGGAGCGCACCGCCGCCCTGGTGACGGCCGGCGCGGTCCTTTACATCCCGGCCAACCTGCTGCCGGTGATGACCGTCATCAATTTCGGCCAGGGCGCCCCCAGCACCATCCTCAGCGGCGTGCACGAGTTGGCGGAAGCCGGGTTGTGGCCGCTGGCCATTCTGGTCTTCGTCGCCAGCGTCGCCGTGCCGGTGTTGAAGCTGGCGGGGCTCGGCTGGTTCCTTCTGGCCGCGTGGCGGCGTTCGGCCGCGAGGCTGCATGCGCGGACGCGGCTGTACCGTATCATCGACGCCATCGGGCGCTGGTCCAACATCGATGTGTTCATGATCGCCATCCTCACGGCCCTGGTGCAGTTCGGCGCCGTCGCCTCCGTCCGCGCCGACCCCGGTGCTGTCGCCTTCGCCTCCGTGGTCGTGCTGACCATGCTGGCGAGCCATGTCTTCGACCCGCGCGTGATGTGGGACCGGGCGGAGGAGGGCGCACCCGATCCGGCTCCCGACGAACGGGCGGGGGTGGCGCGGCATGGCTGACGAGACTCCGGGCGGCCATCCGCCAGAGGTCGCGACGCCGACGCGTCGGCGGCTGTCGCCCTTATGGATCCTGCCGCTGGTGGCGGTGCTGATCGCCGGCTGGCTCGGCTGGCGCTGGTACGAGGAGCGCGGGCCGCAGATCGTCATCACCTTCCAGTCCGGCGACGGGCTTGAGGCCGGACGCACCCGCATCAAGCACAAGAACGTCGATCTGGGCGTGATCGAATCGGTGCGGCTGTCCGACGACCTGTCGCAGGTGATCGCCACCGCCCGCATGGACCGCACCGCCACCCGCCACCTCAAGGAGGGCACCCGATTCTGGATGGTGGCGCCGCGCCTCAGCCTGGGCGGGGTGTCGGGGCTCAGCACCGTGGTGTCCGGCACCTATGTGGAGATGGAACCGGGCGGCGGCGACGATCGGCGGGAGTTCGACGCGCTGGACGAGCCGCCGGTCATCCGCGCCGACGTGCCGGGGCGCAGCTTCAACCTGAAGACAGAACAGCTGGGGTCGCTGGCCCAGGGCTCCCCCGTCTATTTCCGCGGCGTCCAGATCGGCGAGGTGATGGGCTACAACCTGTCGCCGCAGGACCGCACGGTGTCGGTGTCGGTCTTCGTCCGCGCGCCTTACGAGGAGCTGGTGCATGAGGGAAGCCGCTTCTGGCGATCGTCGGGGATCCAGTTCTCCGCTGGGGCCGACGGCATCAAGTTCCAGACCGAATCGCTGAAGTCGCTGGCGCTGGGCGGCGTCGTTCTGGAAACCCCGCCCGATCCGGAGGCCGGGGAGCAGGCCAAGGACTGGGACACCTTCACGCTCTACGAGGATCAGGCGTCGGCTGCGGCTGCGCGCGATCGGCTGCGCGTGCGCTACCGGCTGGAATTCGCGGGCTCGGTGCAGGGGCTGCAGGCCGGCGCGCCGGTGCTGATGCGCGGCCTGACCGTCGGTCACGTCGCCGCCGTTCGGCTGGAGTATGACGAGAAAAAGCAGGAACTGCACATTCCCGTCGACATCGACATCGAACCCGATCTGGTCGCCCGGACCTATGCCGTGATCGACGGCAAGCCGATGGACGAGGCGGCGGTGCGCAAGCTGGTCGCCACCCAGGTGACCAAGGGGCTGCGTGGCCGGCTGGCGTCCGGCAATTTGCTGACCGGGCAGAAGCTGGTGTCCTTCGACTACGAGCCCGGCAACCCGCCGACGGCGCCGGGGACCGAGCGGTCGGACCTGCCCACCGTCGCCTCCAGCGACATCGACTCCCTGACCCGGTCGGCCGGGCAGGTGATGGACAAGGTGGCGGCGCTGCCGCTCGACGCGCTGCTGGCCGATCTGCGCGGCACCTTGCAGTCGATCAGCGGTGTCGCCGGCTCGCCGGACCTCGCGCGCTCGCTGGCGGCACTCGCCAAGGCGCTGGGCAGCGCCGATGCGTTGATGCGCGACGCCGACCGGCAACTGCCGCAGTTGGTGAAGAGTCTGCGCGGCGTGGCGACCGCGGCCCAGGGCACGTTGAACAGCGCCAACGGGCTGCTGGGCGGCGGGGGCGGGCAGGCCGATCTGGCCGGCGTGATGCGGCAGCTGAACGACGCCGCGCGGTCCTTCCGCGTGCTGGCCGACTATCTGGAACGCCACCCGGAGGCGCTGCTTCGGGGCAAGAGGTAACGGAATGGGGAGGAAGGGGTGATGGATTGGGTGCGCGGATTGCGGAACGCCGCGCTGGCGATGCCGCTTCTCGTGCTGGCGGCCTGCCAGTCGACGCCGGAGAGCCGGCTCTACACGCTGGCGGTGGTGCCGCCCGCCGGCACGGCGCAGCCCGCCCGGTCCGCGCCGCAAATCCTGGCGTTGGGGTCGCTGGATCTGCCGATGCTGATCGACCGGCCGCAGATCGTCCGCCGGATCGACGGCAACCGGGTGGAGGCGCTGGAGTTCGACCGCTGGGCCGAACCGCTGGCCGATGGGCTGCGCTCCACGCTGGCCGGCGACCTGTCGGCGCGTCTGCCGGGCACGACGGTGCTGCCTATGGCCGGAAGCAGTGTGGCGGAGGGCACGGCGGTGCTCGCCGTCACCGTGCTGCGCTTCGACGCCGACGCCACCGGCCGGGTGGTTCTGGATGCGCAATGGAGCCTGTCGCCGGGCAGCGGTTCCGGCGGACGCAGGAGCGGCCCGACGCGCGAGACCGTTGAGGTGCCGTCCGCCGGTACCGGACCCGATGCCCAGGTCCGGGCGATGAGCCAGGCCGTGGGCACGCTGGCCGACCGCATCGCCGCCGGGGTGCGGCGCTGACCTTACGGCCGGCGCCACATCCCGCACCCGGTCCGCGCAATCAGGCGGTCGCCGGTTCGGCCATCAGCGAGCGGACCGCGGCGACCACCGCATCGGCCTGCGGCACGAAGGCCTGCTCCAGCGGGAAGCTGGCCGGGGCCGGCGCGTCCGGGCCGGTCAGGCGCAGGACCGGTGCCCGCAGGCTGGCGAACGCCTTTTCCGCCACCAGGGCGGCGATTTCCGCACCGACGCCGCACAGGCGGCTCGCCTCATGCACCACCACCAAGCGGCCGGTCTTGGCGACGGAGCGCAGGATGGCGTCCTCATCCAGCGGCTTCAGGCTGCGAAGGTCGATCACCTCCGCATTGACGCCGGCGGCGGCCAGCGTGTCGGCGGCGGCCATGCAGGTGCCGACCGTCTTGGCGTAGGAGACCAGCGTCACGTCGCGGCCCTCGCGCCGTACCGCCGCCTTGCCCAGCGGGATGGCGTCGGCATCCTCCGGCACCTCGCCGGCGCTGTAGCCGAGCGCAATATCGGCGAAGACCAGAACCGGGTTGTCGTCGCGGATCGCCGATTTCATCAGTCCCTTGAAGTCGGCGGGGGTGGAGGGCATGACGATCTTCAGGCCGGGGCTGTGGACGAACCAGCTTTCGACATTGTGGTTGTGCTGGGCGCCGACACCCCATCCGGCGCCGGTCATCGCCAGCACCACCATCGGAAACTTGAACTGTCCGCCGGAGATGTAGCGAAGCTTGCCGGCGCTGTTGACGATCTCGTCCATCGCATAGCAGAGGAAGGGGGCGAACAGCAGGTCCACCACCGGGCGCAGGCCGGTGGCGGCGGCCCCGGCGGCGGTGCCGGCGATGATGCCCTCCGCCAGCGGGGTGTTGCGGACGCGGGCGGCGCCGAATTCCGCCAGCAGGTCGTGGCGCTTGGTGGCGACGCCCTCGCCGAAGATCATCACGGTGGGATCGAGCTGCATCTCTTCGGCCAGGGCGGCGGAGATCGCGTCGTTGACGGTCATGGTGGTCATGATGGTGGGCCTCCGCTCAGGCGTAGACGTCGGTGGTCAGGGCATCGAGGCCCGGATAGGGGCTGGCGTCGGCGAAGGCGGTCGCGGCCTCCATCGCTGCGCGGACGCGGGCTTCGATGGCGGCGACACCGTCGGCGGTCAGGCGGCCTTCGCGTTCCAGCCGGGCGCGCAGGCACAGGATCGGGTCACGGTCGCGCCAGTGGGCCAGCTCGGCCTTGTCGACATAGCCCTGGTCGTCCGGCTCGAAATGGCCGCGCAGGCGGTAGGTCATCGCCTCCAGCAGGAAGGGCTTGCCGGTGCGGCGGATGGTGTTGATGGCGGTGCTGGCGGCATCGAACACCCCCAGCGGGTCGTTGCCGTCGACCACCGCGCTCTCCACCCCCAGCGCCGCCGCCTGACCGGCGATGCCGTCGGCCAGCATCGTCTCCTTGCGGTGGACGAAGGCCTGCCACTGGTTGTTCTCGCAGACATAGAGGATCGGCAGCTTCCACACCGCGGCGAGGTTCAGCGATTCCTGGAAGCGCCCTTCGGTGGCGGCCCCGTCGCCGAAGAAGCAGGCGACGATGCCCGGCTTGCTCAACATCGTCCGCGACAGCCCGACGCCGGTCGCCAGCGCCAATTCGCCGCCGACGATGGTGGAGGTCAGCACGACGCCCAGTTCCTTGGCGGAGATGTGCAGCGACCCGCTCTTGCCGCCGCAATAACCGTCCTGCTTGCCCATCACCTCGGCCAGCATGCGGCCGGGATCGGCGCCGCGGGCCAGCAGATGGCCGGCGCTGCGGTGGTTGGTCAGGATCAGGTCGTCGGCGGTCAGGGCCGAGACGACGCCGACGGCCGGCGCCTCCTGCCCGACCGAAGTGCAGGTCCCGGCGGCGCGCCCGCGGCCGTGCAGGTCGATCAGCGTTTCTTCATAGGCCCGGATCAGCATCATGCGTTCCAAGGCCTGGACGGGGTCCAGTGGACGAATGGTCATGGTGGCGGTCTCCCTGAATTGGGGGCCGTCCGGATGCGTGCTTGCCAATTTGCCTTATCCCGGTGCCCCCTCCCCAACCCTCCCCCGCTTCGCGGGAGAGGGAGTTAAGTCCAAGAGCGGCGGAGTTCCCTCTCCCGCAAAGCGGGGGAGGGTTAGGGAGGGGGGAAGCGGCGATGTTGCATTCCGAACGGCCTGTGTTCGGAAGCGACCATAAGCGCGCTAATCGGCTTTCGGGTACTAACTGTTTCTTACCGGAATGCTAAAAGAATATTAAGTGTCTCACGCAAGATAACTATCTGAAATATCGCGGCTTTTTCAGCGTTGCGACCAGCGTGCCAGCCATCCGGCCAGACGGTCGAATCCGGCATCGATCACCACGGCAAGCGCGGCAACGATCAGGGCGCCCTGGATGACGTAGGCCTGATTGGATCCGTTCAATCCGACGATGATGGGCAGGCCGAGGGTCTTGGCGCCGACGGTCGACGCGATGGCGGCGGTGCCGACATTGATGATGACGGCGGTGCGCACGCCGGCCAGGATCACCGGGGCGGCCAGCGGCAACTCCACCCTGAACAGCACCTCCGCCGGTCCCATGCCAAGGCCGCGGGCGGAGTCCAGCACCGCGGCCGGAACGCCGTCCAGCCCGGCCACCGTGTTCTCCACCACCGGCAGCAGGGCGTAGAGCGTCAGCGCGATCAGCGCCGGCTCCGCCCCGAAGCCCATCACCGGCACGGCCAGCGCCAGCACCGCCACCGGCGGAAAGGTCTGGCCCATGGTGGCGACGGTTTCCAGCAGGCCGCGGAACTCCCGCCCCCACGGGCGGGTGACAGCGATGCCGGCCCCGCCGCCGAGCAGGATCGCGGCGAGGCTGGAGATGCCGACCAGCGCCATGTGGTCGAGCGTCAGGCGGACGAAGCTCTCCGCCTCGTACAGCGGGCGGTCCAAGCCGGGATAGAGCGTGGCGAACAGCGGCTTCAGCGAGGGCATGCCCAGCACCAGCGCCACCAGCGCCACCAGAGCCAGCATCAGGCGGTCGGTCAGAAGCTCGCGCGGGGCCATGCCGGCGACGGTCATGCCGTTCCACCCGCGTCGGGACGCACGAGGTCGGACAGGTGCAGCACGCCGGCCGGCCGGCCGTCGCCATCCACCACCGGCAGCCGTTCGGTGCCGCGGGCGACCATCTCCGACAGGGCGCGGTGCAGCGGGGTCTCGGCAGCCAGCGGTTCGCCGGCCGCGCTTTCCTGCCGGCGGGCGCGGTCGCCGACCGTCTCCACCGCCAGCCGCTTCAAGCCCCATTCCTCGCGCCCGACGAGGTCGCGCACCAGCGGGCTGGCCGGGCGGGTCAGGATGTCGAGCGGTGTGGCGCATTGGATCAGCCGGCCGTGGTCCATCACTGCGATGCTGTCGCCCAGCCGCAAGGCCTCGTCCATGTCGTGGGTGACGAAGACCACGGTGGTGCCGGTGCGGCGATGGATGGCCGACAGCTCCGTCTGCAGGCTGGCGCGGGTGATGGGGTCGAGCGCGCTGAACGGCTCGTCCATCAGCAGGATGCGCGGTTCCGCCGCCAGCGCGCGGGCGACGCCGACGCGCTGCTGCTGCCCGCCGGAGAGCTGGTGTGGATAGGCGCCGCGGTAACGCCGGGGGTCGAGGTTCAGCAGTTCCAGCAGCTCGGTCACGCGGTCGCGGATGCGCGCCTTGGGCCAGCCGAGCAGTCCGGGGACGGTGGCGATGTTGCGCTCCACCGTCCAGTGCGGGAACAGCCCGACCGACTGGATGACGTAGCCCATGCGCCGGCGAAGCTCCTCCGGCTTCAGGGAGGCGATGTCCTCACCGTCGATGCGGATGGCGCCCTCGTCGGCCGGGATCAGCCGGTTGATCATCCGCAGCACCGTCGATTTGCCGGAGCCGGACGGCCCGATCAGCACGCGGAACTCCCCCTCCGCCACGGTGAAGGATACGGCATCCACTGCCGTCCAGGAGCCGAAGCGCTTGGTCACGCGCTCGAAGTCGATCATGGCGCACTCCTTCCCGGCAGAACGCCGATACGGTGGGTGGCGGCGGCGATGCCGATAGACAACAGGGCGTCGGCAGCCACCGCCAGCAGAATGACGGGAACGGCCCCCAGCAGCACGAGGTCCAGCGCGTTGGCGAAAAGCCCCTGGAACATGATGGCACCCAGCCCGCCGGCGCCGATCAGCGCCGCCACCGCCGCCAGCCCGACCGCCTGGACCACAGTGATGCGCAATCCCGACAGGAAGACCGGCAGAGCCAGCGGCAGGTCGACGCGCAGGAAGATCTGGCGCGGCGTCAACCCCATGCCTCTCGCGGCCTCCCGCACCGGGGCGGGTACGCCGTCGAGCCCGACCGCGGTGTTGCGCACGATCGGCAGCAGTGAATAGAGCGTCAGCGCGATCACCGCCGGCAGCGGACCGACCCCGCTGATCCCCGAACCCGGCAGCATAGTGCCGAGCGCGGCCAGCGGCGCCATCAGCAGCCCGAACAGGGCGATGGACGGCACCGTCTGCACCACATTCAGGATCGGGAACACCGCACGCCCGACCGCCTGCACCCGGTGCGCGGCGACGCCCAGCGGTATGCCGATCAGCAGCGTCGGGACCAGCGCCGCCACTACCAGCATGGCATGGCGCAGCACGGCGTCGGCGAACACCTCACGCCGGTTGGCGTATTCCTTGAGGATCGACAGCGCATCGAGATGGCCGGAGACCAGTTGCAGCGCCACCAGCCCCGCGATCGCCGCGCCCACCGCCATCCGGCCGACGGCACCCAACCCCATCCGACGCGCGGCATCGACCGCCGCCAGCAGACCCGCTGCCGCCATCACCCAGAAGCCAGACGCGAAGGAGGTTCGCGCCGCCGCCGATGCCCCCTGCGCCAGCGCCGCCGCCTGGGCGCCCGCCAGCCAGACCAGTCCGGCCGTGAACAGCCCGCCGGCCGCGACGGTCAGCCCGAGGCCGAAGCGGCTGGGCCGCAGGAAGGGCGTTGCCAGCAGGACCAGCCCCGGCAGCAGGGCCGCCATTCCGCCAAGTCCCTGCACCGCATTCCACAGCGGAACCGGCCGGCCGGACAACAGCCGGTTGGGCGCGAAGCCGAGGAACGGCAAGGTGACGGCGCCGACCAGAGCGGCCAGAGCCATTAGCAAGGCGACGCGGTTGTGCAGGCGCAGGCGGCTGGTCACGTCGTCGGCTTACTTCAGGAAGCCCTTGGACTTCAGATAGTCGGTGGCGACCTGCTTCTGGTCCTGCCCGTCCACCGAAATCTTGGCGTTCAGACCGCGCAGCGTCTCGGCATCCAGGCTGGCGAAGACCGGGTTCAGCAGGTCGGCGATCTTCGGGTTGGCGGTCAGCACCGAGGCACGGACGGTCGGCGCCGGCTCATACACCATCTGCGCGCCCTTGGTGTCGGCTAGCACGACGAGGTCGAGGGCCGCGATGGCGCCGTCGGTGCCGTAGACCATGGCGGTGTTGACGCCGGAGGTCTGTTCCGCCGCCGCACGGATGGTCGCGGCGGTGTCGCCGCCGGCCAGCACGAGCATCTGGTCGGGCTTCAGCGTGAAGCCGTAGGTCTGCTGGAAAGAGGGCAGGGCGGCCGGGCTTTCCACGAACTCGGCCGATGCGGCGACCTTCGCCTTGCCGCCGCCGCCGACCCATTTTGCGAAATCCTCCATCGTCTTCAGCTTGTTGGCGTCGGCCACGTCATGGCGGACGGCCAGCGCCCAGGTGTTGTTGGCGGGGGCCGGCTTCAGCCAGACGATGTCGTTCTTCTCCTTGTCGAGCTGGCGGACCTTGTCATAGCCGGCGCCGGCCTTTTTCCAGACCGGATCGCTGTCGATGTTGAAGAAGAAGGCGCCGTTGCCGGTGTATTCGGGATAGATGTCGATCTCACCGGACAGCAACGCGCCGCGTACGATCTTGGTCGGACCCAGCTGGATCTTGTTCTCCGTCGGGATGCCGTTGGCCTGCAGCACCTGGAGGATCATGGTGCCGAGCAGTCCGCTTTCCGCGTCCAGCTTCGACCCGACGCGAACGGCGTCCGCCGCCTGCGCCGTACCGGCGACCAGCCCGAATGCCAGCACCGCCGCCCCCATGATGGCGCGGCCCTTGTTGAAGATCGTGAACACCCCTGAACCTCCCCCTGAAAGTATTGGGGAAAGGATGGGTGACGGCGCCGCTTACGGCAAGCCGCGCTTTTCGTCTGTCCGATCCCGGATATGCGATTCAGCCTATTCCCCGGAGGAACTTCCCATTGCCGGGGACTGTTGAGCGGGAAACTGCGACAGGAGGACCCGATGTCCCAAGGCGACAAGGACAAATACACCGACAAGCAGAAGCGCAAGGCCGAGCATATCGAGGAAGGTTACGAAAAGCGCGGTGTCTCCCACGACGAGGCCGAACGGCGGGCCTGGGCGACCGTCAACAAGCAGGACGGCGGCGGCAAGAAAGGGGGATCGGGCGACAAGGCCTGAACGGTCGTCGCCCGACACGCCCTAAGCTACAGGCTTTCGATGATTGCGGCGGTGGTGGTCACCTCGCAGAATTCATAGCGCAGCGTGGCGACATGGACGGCGTGGACCTGCTCCGCCGGGATCGTCCCGCCCTGGCCGTCCGGCAGTTCGAAACAGTCGCAGGCGTCGCTGACCAGCGTGATCGGCCAGCCCATGTTGGCGCCGGTGCGGATCGTGGTCGAAACGCACATGTCGGTCGAGATGCCGAGCACCACCAGCCGTTCGATGCCGAGCCGGCGCAGCCGCAAATCCAGATCGGTGCCGATGAAGGCCGAATTGACGCTCTTGCTGACCACCGCCTCAGTGCCCAGCGGCTCGAATCCCTCGCGGAAGCGGTTGCCGGGCTGGCCAACGCGAAGGGTGGAGGCCGGCTCCGCCGAATCGTGACGCACATGGATGACCGGTCGGCCACTGCGCCGCCAGGCTTGAAGAAGGCGCAGGCCGTTGTGATCGGCCGCGCGGTTCCAGCGCCGCGGCCAGGAGGGCTCGTCAAAGGCGCGCTGCATATCCACCAGCAGCAGAAGCGAGGCGTCCGGTAGCAAGGTCATTGGATACTCCGTGCAAATCGTCCATGGTCCCTGTCCGCTAAGTTCCGCCGAAAGGCTGCCGGTTGCAGCCCGGCAAGATGCCGGCCGACCGGCATTTCGCCGCCGGGCGCGGGTGTGGGGGTGTGGGGTCGGGGATGGACGAGAAGGACAGGCTTCTGCTGACGGCCTTGCGCAGGGACGCCCGCCGCACGCTGGTGGCGCTGGCCCGCGATGTCGGGCTGTCGCGCAGCGCCACCCAGGAACGTCTGGACCGGCTGCTGAAGTCGGGCGTCATCCGGGGCTTCACGACCGTAGAGGACGGCCCGGCCGCCGACGGTGTCGCTGCCTATTTCCTGCTGCGCCACGAGGCCGGGCGGAGCTGTGCCCAGCTGGTTCCCAAGCTGCGGCGGATCCCCGGCATCGTCGCGATGGATGCGGTGGCCGGGGCCATCGATCTGGTCATCCGGGCGGAAGCGCCCGACATTCGCGGAATCGAGGCGATCCGCGCCGCCATCGCCGGGCTGCCCGGCGTGGCCGACGTGACGACGCAGATGGTGCTCGAACGGTTCCTATAGAGACGGGAGGTCAGGCGCCGCGATAGGTCCAATCGCTGTCCAGAGCGGCGGCATCGCGGTCGCGCAGCACCGCCACGTCGGCATGGGCCGGTGACAGCTCGCACACCGGGTCGGTCGCATCGGCGCTACCGGCAAGCGCCAGTGCCTGACAACGGCAACCGCCCCAATCCTCTTCCTTGTGGTCGCAGGATTGGCAGGGCTCCGGCATCCAGTCGGTGCCGCGGTAGCGGGTGAAGGCCGGGCCGTCGCGCCAGATCTCGGACAGGCTGCGGTCGTGCACCGTCTCGAACTCCATCCCCGGAATCGTTTCCGCCGCATGGCAGGGCAGGACCCGGCCGCGCGGGTTCACGTTCATGAAGCGGCGCGCCCAGCCACCCATGCAGCTTTTCGGCCGGCGGGCGTAATAGTCGGGCACGACGTAATCGACCACGATCCGGCCGGCCAGTTCAGGCAGCCGGGCACGCACCGCGGCGTCCATCGCCAGCAGTTGCTCGCGCGACGGCATCAGCGCTGCGCGGTTGGCGAGCGCCCAGCCGTAATACTGCACGTTGGCGATCTCGATCCGCCCGGCGCCGAGGTCCATCGCCAGATCGATGACATCGTTCACCCGGTCGATGTTGTGGCGATGCAGCACCGCATTGATGGTCAGCGCCAGACCCTGGCGGACAACCGCCCGTGCGACCTCCAGCTTCTTCGCATGGCCGCCCTTGAAGCCGCCGACGCGGTCGGCCCCGATGGCTTCGGAGTCCTGCAGGCTGATCTGCACATGCTGAAGCCCGGCCTGCTGCAACCGCTCCAGCCGCGGTTGGTCGAGCAGCACGGCCGAGGTGATGAGATTGCTGTAGAGCCCGATCTCCGTCGCGTGGGCGACCAGCTCCTCCAGATCCTTGCGGACGCAGGGTTCTCCGCCGGAGAAATGGACCTGCAGCGCGCCGACGTCGGCCGCCTCGTCCAGCACGCGCTTCCAGGTGGCGGTGTCCAGCTCGGCGCTGGCGGGGTCGAGCGCCACCGGGTTGGAGCAGTAGGGGCAGCGCAGCGGGCAGCGGTGCGTCAGCTCCATCAGCACGGCGAAGGGCGGGGCCGGTTCGGCATTGGACGCGGTGGCGAAGGCGGGCAGGGCGCAGCTCATTGAACGGTCCTCCTGGGGACGCCTCTCATGCGACGACATAGCCCTTGTTGCGCAGGTCGGTCAGCATCTCCAGCACGTCTGCGGCGACCTCGGTGCGCGGGGCATCATATTCCACGGTCAGCTGGTCGATGCCGGCCGCCACGTCGGCGATCTCCGGCCCGACGCAGGCGCGGACAATCGCCAGCGCCATTTCGTCCAGCACCAGAAGCCGCTCCGGCCCCATCAGCATCCACTGGTCGCGGCGGCGGTCGTTGCGCAGCATGACGCCGGGGGCCAGCCGCAGCCGGTCGGTCTCGGCAACGTGGGGGGCGATCGCGTTCACCGGCTGTACCGCGTCGGTTCCATGTCCGCCGGCACGAAGGCGCCGGGCGGGATCAGGTTGGGGGTGACATAGGCATGGTGCAGGGCGTCCAGCTGCGCCCACAGCAGCTCCGTCTTGAAGCGCAGGGCGCGCAGGCACTGCCGCTGCTGTTCTGCTGTATGGGCATTGGTCAGCACATAGTCCAGCCCGAACTCCACGTCGCGCGGCGCCTCGTCCAGACGCTTGCGGAAGTAGGACAGCGTGCTGTCGTTGGCGAAGGCATAGTTCTGCTCGAAGCCGGCGATGCGCTCGCGGTGGATCGACGGCGCGAACAGCTCGGTCAGCGAGGACGCCACCGCCTCCAGCAGCGAATGGTCCCGGACGAAATTGACATAGGCGTCCACCGCGAAGCGGGTGGCGGGCAGGATGCCTTCCAGCGACTTCACATAGTCGCGATCCAGCCCCAGCCCGTCGGTCAGCCGCAGCCAGCGTTCGATGCCGCCGACCTTGGTCTCGTCCAGTTCGCCGGTCTGGGTCAGCCCGTCATGATCCAGCACGCGCTGCATCCAGGCGCGGCGCAGCGCCGGGTCGTCCATCCGCGACATGATGGTCAGATCCTTGCGCGGGATCGACACTTGGTAATAGAAGCGGTTCAGCGCCCAGGCCTGGATCTGCCCCTTCTGCAGCTTGCCGCCGTGGAGCAGCTGATGGAACGGGTGAAGGTCGTGATACTGCCGCTCGCCGATGGCATAGAGGGCGGCGCGGAACTCCTCGCGGGACATCACTTCAGTCATAGGGTCAGCTCCAGCCCATCATGGGCGATGCGCCAGCCGGCCGCCTCGGCCTCCGCCCGTTCGGGCGAATCCTCCAGCAGGGCGGGGTTCGTGTTGTTGATGTGGATGTAAATCTTGCGGCCGACGTTCAGCGGCGCGAAGGCGGCCATGCTGCCAGCATGCCCCGACATCGGCATATGGCCCATCCGCGCCGCCGTCTTGATGCCGGTGCCGCTGCGGATCATCTCGTCGTCGGTCCAGGTGGTGCCGTCGAACAGCACCAGCGGCGCACCGAACAGCCGGTCGGCCAGCCAGTCCGGCATCCCGGCGCAGCCGGGGATGTAGAAGAAGCCGTCGCTGGAACCGTCGGTCGGACGGATGCGCAGCGCCACCGTGTCCTCGGCGACGGAACCGAAGCCGGGGCCGGCCGATGCATCCTCCAGATAGAGCGCCACCTTGCCCGGCACCGCGAACGCCTCGACCTCCAGCCCCAGCGGGCGGCCGTCGGCGCCGGCGGGCTGGAAGGGCTGACCCAGTGCCATCGGCCGGCGGGCGACCAGTTCCGGGTTCAGCACGTTGAAGACGCTGTTGGCGGCCAGCACGCCATGGACGCGCGGCGTGGCATAGACGGCGAAGGGGTGGGATTCTCGCAGGGTCAGCAGCCCGGCGACATGGTCGATGTCGGCGTTGGTCAGCAGGGCCGCGCTGATCGGATTGCCGCGCAAGGCCCCTTGGGGATGAAGCTGCGGGCTGGCGAGCAACTGCGCGCCGAGGTCGGGCGAGGCGTTCAGCAGCAGCCAGCGTTCGCCGTCGGCGGTGACCGCGAGCGACGATTGGGTGCGCGGCTTGGCCGCCGGGTCGCCGGAACGGGCACGGCGGCATCCCTCGCAGGCGCAGTTCCATTGCGGGAAGCCCCCGCCGGCCGCCGAACCGAGTACGAGAATCTTCATGGCCACCGTCTTATGCACGGTCTTGAAAGAGAAGGGCCGGGGAAGAGGATGTCACGCCGTGGCTTCCCCGGTCCCATATCGTCCGGCTTACAGGCCGGCGCAGGCGTAGGCGTTGATCTCGGTGCCGACGGCGATCTCGGTGGTCTTGGGTTTGCGCCAGGTCTTCATCGCGTGATACTCCTGCTTGCTGACTGTTGCTGACCATGATGGTTGGCAAGATGAAGAGTAGCGGTCCGGGGCGGCCGACCGCCATGCTACCATGGTGTAATCCGCCACCTCTTTCGGCGCCGGACCTCTTCCGGCCGTCAGGGCGCGCCGGTAGCCGGCGGCGGCAGCGGATGCGCCTCCTCCGTTGGAAGACCGGCCTCCATCCAGCCGTCGATGCCCGTCGGGTACCAATGGACCCGGGCATATCCAAGCAACACCGCCCGCTTGGCCGCGTTCCACGACAGCCAGCAATCGGACAGGCAGTAGAACAATAGATCACGCGCCCGGTCGCCGCCGGTCAGGCGGTTCAGATGGGATTCGAACCAGCCGAGCGTCGCCGCGTCCGGTGTGCCGACGCCGACATTGGGCAGCCAGACGCTGCCGGGGATCTGCCGGTAGGGCTTCGATTGCAGCCAGGGACCGCCGGGCAGCGTGCTGCGCTCCAGCCGCTGGACGAAGATCGGGACGACGTGGCCTCGTGACAGCAGGGACTGGACGGCGGGGGTATCGACCGTTTCGGCTCCGGCGACGCCGTCCGGCGTGGGGGAGCGATAGTCGGACAGGCGATAGCCGTCGGGCTGCGGCACACCGGCGGCGAGGGCAGGGGTTGTGAGGAGCGTGAGGGCGAGGAGGAGAGTGGCGATTTTTGGGAGGTTTCGCCCCCTCCGGCTTGGCCCCCTCCCCGACCCTCCCCCGCTACGCGGGAGAGGGAACTCCGCAGCTTTGCCACCTAACTCCCTCTCCCGCAAAGCGGGGGAGGGTCGGGGAGGGGGCAGCACTGACCCAATCCAGACTGTCAGTAGCACAAGCCCCTCATCGCCGGTCGGCCAGCACGCGGTTGGCGATCACCACCGCCTGGGTGCGGCTGTAGACCTTCAGCTTCTGCAGGATCGCGGAGACATGGGCCTTCACCGTCGTCTCGGTGATGCTGAGGTCGAAGGCGATCTCCTTGTTCAACTTGCCGGTGCCCAGCAATTCCAGCACCCGCAACTGCTGCGCCGTCAGCGTGGCGATGCGGCGCGCGATCTCCGCGGTCTCCGCATCTTCCGGATCCTCGGCGCCGTCCTCGTCGGTGGCGGAGGGCGGAACATAGAGTTCGCCGTTCAGCACCTGCCGCAGCGCCGCGGCGATGGCGTCGCGCGGGGTCGATTTGGGGATGAAGCCGGCGGCCCCGCTCTCCATCGCCTCGCGCACCCAGCGGCGCTCCTCATGGGCGGAAACGACGACGACCGGGGTGGCCGGAAAACGCTGGCGCAAGGTACGCAGCCCGCCCAGACCGTTCATGCCCGGCATGTTGACGTCCAGCAGAACGAGGTCGAGGTCGCCCCGCTCCTCCAGCGCCTGCATGACGCTGTCGAGCCGGTCCGCCTCCATCACGTCGGTGGCTTGGCAGGAATAGAGCACCGCGCTGCGCAACGCATCGCGCACCATCGGGTGATCGTCGGCAATCAGGATCCGGGTCATGGCCTGCGGTTCCCTGCGCAGCGGAAGATGGAACGAACTGCGGGACAACTTCCCGCATCCATTGTGTCAGACCGAAATGGGGAGGTGCAATACCGCGAATGGCATCAATTGTTTTGTGTGCGATCATGCCGCAGTGCCATCGCATGGACCTCCTTCAGCTGGACCCTGCCGTCATTCCTCGTGGACGGTCTCCAGCCAGGAGCGGATTGCCCACAGAGCCTCCTGCCCCAGCGCCTCGCCGAACTTCGGCATATAGGTCACGCCGTTGCGGATCGAGCCGTTGGTGACGCGCTCCTTGAACCACTCGTCGCCGGCGTCGCCCTTTTCGAGATAGCGCAGGTCGGGAGCGATGCCGCCGGACACGGCGCCCAGCCCATGGCAGCGCGCGCAATTCTGGTTGAAGGCCGATGCGCCGATCTCGATGGCGCGCTCGTTGCCGCGATAGGGATTGCTGTCCCGCCAGGTCTCGCCCAGCTTCTCCAGCCCGGTGGTGTCGACCGGCTGCGGGGTGACATCGCCATGGGCGAAGACCGGACCGGCGAGGCCCGCCGCCATCAACCCGGCGAGAGCGAAAGGCGCCAGACGGCGGAGGCGATTGGGCGGCGTGGCGGACCTGTGCGTCATCTGTGCGTCCTCTTCCTGCATCCGTCTTTCGGGATCCCGCTTGCCGTCCTGCCGCCGATCCCGGCTTCGCGGGTGCGCAGGACGGTTGCCGATTCTGATTGCGGCCGAGGATAGCAATCGTTCGTTCGCGTAATTATTCGACGATGGTACAAGAGCGACCCGCGCGGCCACGCTCACGCCAGCCCGTCTTGGTCGATGGTCGGATGACGCATGCGGCATGCCGCCGGCCGGCGGTCATCAGGGACAGTGTCGTCAGATTAAGGGAGGCAATCGTCCGGCATTGATCGCCGCCTTCACCTTGGCCAGCTGTCGCACCGCCGGGTCGCCCAGCCGCAGAGCCACGCCGGTCGACAGCACGTCGATCAACGTCAGATGCACCAGCCGCGAGGCCATAGGCGTATACATCTCGGTGTCCTCCACCGGCTGGCTGGCGATGACCACGCTCGCCATCGCCGCCAGCGGAGAACGCGGTGCTGTGATCGCCACCACGGCAGTGCCCTGCGCCCGCGCCGCCGCCGCCAGCTCGTTGATCGTCCCGCTGCGCCCGGTGTTGGACAGCGCCAGCAGCACACCGCCGGCCGCCATATTGACCAGCAGCATGCGTGCCAGCACCGGATCGGCACAGGGTTGGGCGTCGGCGCCGAAGCGCAGCAGCTTGTGCGCCGCGTCCTGGGCCAGCGCGCTCGATCCGCCGGTGCCGACGCACAGCACGCGTGGCGCATCCGCCAGCAGCGCGATGGCCCGCTCCAGCGCCCCGTTGTCGAGCGCGGCGGACGCGGCGGTCAGGGCGGCGGCACTCGATGAAAAAATTTTTCGCGCCAGAGTGCCGACATCATCGTCCGGCGCCACATGCTGGCTGACATAGGGGGTGCCGCCGCGCACCTCGTCGCGCAATGCATCGCGCGCCTGCGATTCGGCCAGCCGCAGCTTGAAGTCCGGGAAGCCGCCGCAACCGACGCTGCGGCAGAAGCGGACGACCGTCGCCTCGCTGACCTCGGCCGCCTGAGCTAGCGAGGTGACATTGAGGTCGAGCACCCGCCGCGGGTCGCTGAGAACCAGATCGGCGATCTGCCCTTCCGACCGCTTCAGGTCGCCCCGCAGCCGGCGAACCTCTTCCAATATGTCCATTGGTGCAGGATTGGCGGCTGCGCTGTTGACCGGGGGTGCCATGACGTAAAGTTAACTCCCTGGATAGGGCGGACCTGCTGGTGGCCGGACAGGCGCGGTGCTGCAAGGGGCGCTCTTGTCAGTATGAAGAATTTTGCCGTGCATGGCGAGAAAACCCGCTGCACCACTCCATATATGAAAAAAATTTTCTTCACAGCCCGTCCCCTCAGGCGTATGGTCCGTTCCGGAAATCATCGCCTCCCACAAACGGTCGAGACGCGATCATGAGCAAGCCCGCCCCCCTGAATTCTGTCGTCGCCCGCGTGACGGAGCGTATCGCCGAGCGCAGCCGCGACCGCCGTGCCGCCTATCTGGCGCGGCTGGAGAGCGCCGGCGGGAAGCCGCGCCGCCACCGCCTTGGCTGCGCCAACCTCGCCCACGCCTTCGCCGCCTGCGGGGCGAACGACAAGGCGGCGCTGCGCGGCGAGACCCAGCCGTCGATCGGCATCGTCACCGCCTACAACGACATGCTCTCGGCCCATCAGCCCTACGAGCGCTATCCCGCCATGATCCGCGAGTCGGTGCGCGCGGCCGGCGGCGTGGCGCAGGTCGCCGGCGGCGTGCCCGCCATGTGCGACGGCGTCACCCAGGGCTATGAGGGGATGGAACTGTCGCTGTTCAGCCGCGACGTCATCGCGCTGGCGACCGGCGTCGCGCTGTCCCATGCCACCTTCGACGGCGTGCTGTGCCTGGGCATCTGCGATAAGATCGTCCCCGGCCTGATGATCGGCTCGCTCGCCTTCGGTCATCTGCCGACGATCTTCGTGCCCGCCGGCCCGATGCCGTCCGGCCTGTCGAACGCCGACAAGGCCAAGGCGCGCCAGCTCTACGCCCAGGGCAAGGTCGGCCGCGAGGAATTGCTGGAGGCCGAGTCCAAGTCCTACCACGCGCCCGGCACCTGCACCTTCTACGGCACCGCCAACACCAACCAGATGCTGATGGAGATCATGGGCCTGCATTTGCCGGGCGCCAGCTTCGTCAATCCCAACACGCAGTTGCGCGACTTGCTGACCGATGCGGCGGCCCGCCGTGTGGTGGAGATGACCACGCCCGGCGCCGGCACCCCCATCGGCCGCATCGTCGATGAGCGCGCGCTGGTCAACGGCATCGTCGGGCTGCTCGCCACCGGCGGCTCGACCAACCACACCCTGCACATCCCGGCCATCGCCGCCGCCGCCGGCATCGAGTTGAACTGGGAGGATTTCGCGGAACTGTCTGCGGTCGTCCCGCTGCTGGCCCGTGTCTATCCCAACGGCACCGCCGACGTGAACCGCTTCCATCAGGCCGGCGGCATGCCCTTCATCATCGGCCAGCTGATCGATGCCGGGCTCGTCCACACCGACATCTCGACCATCTATGGCGAGGGCGGTCTGGAGCCCTATCGCAGCATGCCGGAACTGGACGAAGGCGGCGCCCTGACCTGGACCCGTTCGGCCGCCGACCAGAGCGGCGACCCGGCGGTCGTCGCCACCACCGCGGCCCCCTTCGCGGCCGAAGGCGGCCTGCGCGTGCTGACCGGCAATCTCGGCCGCGGCGTCATCAAGATCTCGGCGGTCAAGCCGGAGCATCGCTTGGTGGAGGCCCCGGCCCGCGTCTTCGACAACCAGGAGGCCGTTCAGGCCGCCTTCCGCGCCGGCGAACTCGACCGCGACGTGATCGTCGTCGTCCGCTACCAGGGGCCCGGCGCCAACGGCATGCCGGAACTGCACAAGCTGACCCCGCCGCTGGGCGTATTGCAGGACAAGGGCTTCAAGGTCGCGCTGGTGACCGACGGCCGCATGTCCGGCGCATCGGGCAAGGTGCCGGCCGCGATCCACGTCACGCCGGAGGTGAAGGGCGGCGGTCCGCTCGGCCGTGTGCGCGACGGCGACATCCTGCGGCTGGATGCGGAGGCCGGGACCTTGAACGCCCTGGTCGATGCTGCCGAGTGGGAGAGCCGCGGCGCTCCCCCGCCGCCGAGCGAGGATGCCTCCCACGGCTGCGGACGGGACCTGTTCTCCCTGTTCCGCAACAACGCCGGCCCGGCGGAGAGCGGCGCGTCCGTCCTCAACCTGCTGGGCTGAAACCTGCCGGGCTGATCCGGCAGAGGAAAACCCTGGAACCTTGGGCCGGGATCGGGCCATGCCGGCCCGCATTGTGACCGGCCCATCCCTGTGGCACCATGACGCACGGGCTGATCCAACGCACCGTGCCATCGACGTCGAGAGGTCCGAAGATGCCCCCGCGCTCCACCGTCGCAGCTCCCGTACTGCCTCCCTTCGACTATACGGTGTTCGGCGGCACCGGCGATCTGGCTCTGCGCAAGCTGCTGCCGGCGCTCTATCTGCGCGACAAGGCGGGGCAGGTGGCCGACGGCAGCCGCATCATCGGCGTCTCACGCAGCCCGCTCGCCCCGTCGGACTACCGCACCAAGGCGGAGGAGGCGATCCGCGAGCATGTGCCGGCGGACGAACGCGACACGGCGGTCATCGCCCGTTTTCTTGAGCGGCTGGATTATGTGCCGGTCGACGTTACCTCCGACGATGGCTGGGTCGAGCTGGCGGACCGGCTGACCAATCCGCCGCCGCGCAGCAACGATGCGGTCCGCATCTTCTATCTCGCCACCTCTCCCAGTCTGTTCGGCCCGGTCAGCGACCAGCTGCGCGCCTTCGGTCTCGCCACCCCGGATTCACGCGTTGTGCTGGAAAAGCCGATCGGCCGCGACCTCGCCTCGGCGCAGGACATCAACGACCGCGTCGGCGCCGTCTTCACCGAGCCGCAGATCTACCGCATCGACCATTACCTCGGTAAGGAGACGGTGCAGAACCTGCTGGCCCTGCGCTTCGGCAACTCCCTGTTCGAGCCGCTGTGGAACGCCGACCACATCGACCATGTCCAGATCACCGTCGCCGAAACGGTCGGGGTGGAGGAACGCGGCGGCTATTACGATCAGTCCGGCGCGTTGCGGGACATGGTGCAGAACCATTTGCTCCAGCTCGTCTGTCTGGTCGGCATGGAATGCCCAATCTCGCTCGCCCAGGAATCGGTGCGCGACGAGAAACTGAAGGTCCTGCGCTCGCTGAAGCCAATCGGGCCGGACGAGATCGGCGGCTGCACCGTTCGCGGCCAGTATCGCGCCGGCGCGGTGGCCGGCGGTGCGGTGCCTGGCTATCTCGACGAACCCGGCATTCCGGCCGGCAGCGGCACCGAGACCTTCGTCGCGCTGAAGCTGGAGATCGACAATTGGCGCTGGGCCGGCGTGCCCTTCTACCTGCGCAGCGGCAAGCGGTTGCCGGCCAAGATGTCGGAGATTGTCATCCAGTTCCGGCCGATCCGCCATTCGATCTTCCCCCAGGCGGCCGGCGAGTTGCAGGCCAATCGCCTGATCGTCCGGCTCCAGCCCGACGAGAGCATCCGCCTGCACCTGATGACCAAGGAGCCGGGACCGGGCGGAATGCGCCTGCGCCCGGCGGCCCTGAATCTCAGCTTCGCCCAGACCTTTGGTGGGCGATTCCCGGATGCTTACGAGCGCCTGCTGATGGACGTGGTGCGCGGCAACTCCACCCTGTTCATGCGCCGCGACGAGGTCGAAGCGGCCTGGCAGTGGGCGGAGCCGATCATCGACGGCTGGACGGCCCGGCATGAGATGCCGAAGCCCTACATTGCCGGCACCTGGGGGCCCTCGCAATCCATCGCTCTGATCGAGCGTGACGGCCGTACCTGGCACGACGACGAAATCCCGTCGGCTGCCTTCTGAGGCCGCCCTGTCGGAAGCCATCTGGCAAAAAAACGTCATGAGGGGCGAAAAAAGCTCTTGCGCGGTTCGGGAGGGCTCGCCTATAAAGCGCCTCCCGACGCGAACGACGCCGGCGCCGCCGAACCG